>JAHECY010000026.1:0-7557 GCA_024641505.1 Gammaproteobacteria bacterium | reverse complement strand
ATGAACTTGAGTTACGTCATAAAGACGGCCATGCCGTCTGGGTTTCCACCAATGCCACCTATGCGCGCAACCCGCAGGGCGCGGTCATTGGCATTGAAGGCACGGTACGCGATATCAGCTACCGCAGGCGGGTCGAACAGGAATTGCGCGAAAGTGACATGCGTTACCAGGACATGGTCGCCAGCGTACCCGGCGCGGTATTTCGCCTGCTGGTGCATGCGGACGGCGCCGTGGAAATGCCGTTCATGAGCGAGGGCTTTGAACGCATCATCGGTTTGCCCCGGGAGGCCGTTATGCGGGATATGGCCAGTGCGTTCGCGCTCGTGCACCCGGATGACCTGGCGGCGGTACGGGAGAGCATCTTACGAACCGCGCAAGAGTTTAAAACCAACTCAATCGAATTTCGCTCCAACACCACCGACGGGCGCACCCTCTGGGTGCGTATCCTGTCATCGCCCCGTCGCTTGCAGAACGGCACGGTCATGAAACACGGCATCATGCTGGACATCACCGATGAAAAGCAGAATCGCGAGGAACTGGCGCGCTACCGGCGCGACCTCGAAGCCGTTGTCGAAGAGCGCACCGTACAGGTCAATATACAATCGCAAATCATCCGGCAGATCCATGACGCCGTGGTTTCCACCGATCTCAACGGGTACGTGACCAGCTGGAATCCCGGCGCGGAAAAAATTTACGGCTACAGCGCTCGGGAGGCGATGGGCAAGCATATATTCTTCGTGCACCCCGAAAACATCCACGGCTCCCTCCAGACCGATGTTATCGCACCACTGCAAGACAGCGGCGCCTGTTCCGTGGAGATACCAATGTGCCGCAAGAATGGCGAGGAATTCTTTGGCCATTTGTCGCTGTCTCTGCTCAGGGATGCCAATGGCGCCCCTCAGGGCATGATTGGTTTCATTATAGACATAAACAGCCAGAAACTGGCTGAACAGCGTCTGCAGGAAAGCGAAGCCAAGTATCGCAATCTGTTTGAAACCTCCCATGACGCCATCATGATACTGGACCGCCACGGTTTTCTCGATGCCAACCAGGCAACCCTCGACATGTTCGCCTGCGCCAGTCGCGACGAATTCATCGGCAAGCACCCCGGAGCAATATCCCCGCCCTTTCAGCCATGCGGCACCCCCTCTGATGTTGCCGCCGATCAGTGCATCGCCATCGCCTACCGCGACAATAAGAACTTTTTCGAATGGACCCACCGCAAGGCGACGGGCGAAGACTTTCCGGCGGAAGTGCTGTTGACTCCCATGGAAATTAGCGGCCGCCAAGTGTTGCAAGCCATCGTACGTGATATTTCGAAACGCAAACAAGCAGAACGTCACCTGGAAGCGAGCCGGCAATATTTCGAAAGCCTTGACAAGGTTACGCGGCTGCTTTCCGGACAATTCGATCTTGACACCATACTTTCGAAAACGATGCAGCTGCTACTGGAAATATTCGATGTGGAACGGGCGTGGCTGGTGTCACCCTGCGATCCGGACGCGCCCTCATGGCGCGTGCATGTCGAAGCCACGCACCATGACTATCCCGGAGCGTATGTCACGCAGCGGGATATTTCCATGGAATCGTCAACCGCGGCAATCTTCCGCAGCGCACTGGCCAGCGAAAACCCATTAACCCAGGATTTTGACACGACGGCAACACCCGAGAGCATCCGGAATTTCACTATTCGGTCGCAGATGATACTGGCTCTCCACCCACGGGGCGACAAGCCATGGCTCCTTGGATTACACCAGTGCCGCGCCGCCCGCGGCTGGACCGAAGACGAGCTGCGCATGCTCAAGGATATCGGGCAACGCATCGCGGACACATTGACCAGCCGTCTGCTGCTCAATCGCCTGGCGGACGAACTGAATCGCCGCAGGAGCACCGAGCAAGCGCTGATTCAGTCCAAGGAAGAAGCCGAGCGCGCCAATCTCGCCAAATCCGAATTTCTGTCGAGCATGAGCCATGAATTACGCACTCCGATGAATGCCATCCTCGGCTTCGCTCAATTGCTGGCCATGGAAACCCTGGCCCCGGACCACAAGGAACAGGTCGGTGAAATAATATCCGCGGGCAACCACTTGTTGTCGTTGATCAACGAGGTTCTGGATCTGGCGAAAATAGAAACCGGCAAACTGGAAATACTTCGGGAGCCGGTGGTCCTCAACGATGTGCTGCGTGAGTGTGAAGCATTACTGCTGCCACAAGCACAGCTCCGGCAGATCTCCGTCGATCTGGACATAGGCACCGGCCCGACGATTACCTTGCATGCGGATCGGATGCGACTCAAACAAATATTGCTCAACCTGCTGTCCAACGCCATTAAATACAACCGCGATCGCGGTTCGATCGAAGTAACATGCCGCGAAGATGCCAAAACCGTGCACATCGCCGTCACTGACACCGGCAAAGGCATAGCACCGGAGCGGCAGTCGCAAGTGTTCGCGGCCTTCGAACGCCTGGGGGCCGAGACTTCCGGTATCGAAGGCACAGGCATCGGTCTGGTTATCACTAAAAGCCTGGTGGAACTGATGCACGGCGAGATTGGTTTCCGCAGCAGCGCCGGCACCGGCTCCACCTTCTGGTTCACGTTGCCCAAAGGTAAATCAAGCAGGCCGGCAGCGCGCCAGATCTCCAATATGCCCGCCTCGGCGCCGGAAAAATCCGCCGCCGCGCTGACACAAACGATTTTGTATATCGAAGATAATCCGGCGAACCTGAAACTGGTCACCAAACTCGTTGAACGTCGCGCCGGCACCAAAATACTGACTGCCAGCCATCCACAACGGGGCCTGCAACTGATAACCGAGCACCACCCCGATCTGGTGTTATTGGATATCAATATGCCGGACCTTGACGGCTATCAACTGCTCAAATTGATCAAACAAGACCATATCCTGAAATCCATACCGGTGGTCGCCGTCAGCGCCGCGGCCATGGCGGGCGATATCGACAAAGGCATGGATGCGGGTTTTGACGGCTACATCACGAAGCCGATCGATGTCAGCGCTTTTTATGCCACACTGGATCGTATTCTGATACATCCGTGACCTGGACGTACCCGCATGCGCAGCATCAATTGATATGCTGACCCGAGGCTTTCTCTTTTAGATACGCGTCGAAGTTCTGTTGGTAATCACCGAAATGCTCAACCAGCATTTTGCGATACTCCGCCGCAAAATAGGCCATGGCCTTCTCCTGGTAACCGGCAAACTCGGCGGCATCGGGCGCGCTGGAAGCCACGACAAAGGTATTGAAGCGCGCGGCTGCGTAGAGAAATGCGGCGCTCACCTTGCCTTTTTCCTCGGTCTGCCCGTACTGGTTGGCGAGCGCGATAAAGGCATCGGCCATCTTGATGAACTGCGCATCTTTTTGGGTATCGCTCATGACTGCTCCTTCCTGACGAATTGCCAGCATTGATGGATTTTTTTGTTGCGCGCGAAATCCTGCGGCAAGGTACGATGCGAGATATCGGTAATAGTGAATTTCAGCAACGCTTCATGATCCAGCTTGAAGCGCCGATAATTGGTGCAGAAATACAAAACGCCACCGTCGGCGAGCAGCCTCATGGCATCATAGATCAATTGCACATGGTCGCGCTGCACGTCCAGCATCGAGTCCATGCCCTTGGAACGAGACACCGTGGGCGGATCAAGCAGAATAATATCGTAGCGGGTACGCTGCGCCGGCGCGATCGCGTTTTGTTGCGCCAGCCATTGCAGGCAATCCGCTTTCAGCAACGCATGATGGGTCAGTGGTAGATCATTGGCCAAAAAGTTCTGCCGCGCCCATTCCAGATAAGTATTGGACATATCCACCGAAGTGGTGGCAGCCGCCCCGCCCAGTGCCGCCTGCACGCTGGCGGTGGCGGTATAGCAAAACAAGTTCAAAAAACGCTTGGCGGGTGCTTGCTGCCGAATCATGGCGCGAATGTCGCGACTGTCGAGAAAAATACCCGTATCCAGGTAATCACTGAGGTTCGCCAGCAACACCCCCGGCCCCTCGCGTACCACGATATATCCGCCGCGCTGATCGTAACTGTCATAGCGCCGCTCATACTGACCCGCATCCGTCTGGCGTCGGCGGGTTTTCAGCACCACCTGGTTCTTCGGTATTGCGAATACCTCCGGCAACAGATCGCAGGCCGCCGTCAAACGCAGACGCGCCTTCACCGGATCGACACCTTTGGGCGCTTCATATTCCTGCACATGCAGCCAAACGCCATGCGCCACCGTGTCATATACATCCACCGCCAGCGCGAACTCCGGCAGATCCTTGTCATAGACCCGGTAACAACCAATGCCCTCGCGCCGTGCCCACTTTTCCAGGTGTTTGCGATTCTTGCGCACCCGATTGACAAAGGCCTGCGCATTCTCGTCCACCGTCCCCGCCACGGTTTCCAGATCCGGCAGCATCTGCTGCTCGGCCGCGACCTCGAAACTGGCCAACTGGCAGGTGATAGGACCGTTCTTCACTTCCGACAGCGATTCCGGGGTTAACCGCATGGCCCGCACCAGATTGCCGTCTTCCAGCAATACCGCCGCGCGCCAACCCGGCAATGCACTGATCATTCGGCCCAAGGCGTAGTATAGGGTCTGTAGATCCGCGGCCACGGACAGGCGTTTACCGTAAGGCGGATTGGTGACCAGCAATCCCGGCGTTAACTGGGCCACATCCGCCGGCAAACCCGCGCTGACATCCATGGCCGTGAAGGTGATCAGCGTCTCGACACCGGCATTGGCGGCATTGTCGCGCGCCGCTTGCAAGGCCTTGCGCTCCCGATCACCGGCGATCAACGCACCGCCGTGCGCGGCCCGCCCCGCTACGCCGGCGCTACGCGCCGCCTCCAGCGCTTGCTCCCAACACTCACGGTCGTGGCCACGCCACAACGTGAGACTATGTCGTACGCGTCCCAATCCGGGCGCGATGCGCGCCGCCATCAGCGCCGCCTCGATAACGATTGTGCCGGACCCGCACATGGGATCCAGAAAGCCGCCGCCGGCGGCGGCAATGCGCGGCCAGTCATTCATGATCAGCAAGGCCGCGGCGATATTCTCGCGCAGCGGCGCCTCGGTGCTGTGCGCACGATAGCCGCGTTTGTGCAAACCGGCACCGCACATGTCCAGATAAACGGCGCAGTTGTTACGGCCGAAATGCACGGTGATGGTATAGTCCGGATCGTCGGTCACTACCGAGGGCCGTTCGCCGCTACGCTCCCGAAACCGATCGACCACGGCATCCTTGGCCAGCAATGCGGCGAAATGCGTATTGTTCACCACCTCGGGCTTGCCGGTGCAACGCACCATGAAATTTTGCGCCGGCGTGAAATGCTGTTCCCAGGGCAGGTCATGTACCTGCTGGTAAAGATCCCGTTGCTCCCGCAGACGCCCGCGGTGCAACACGATCATTATCCGGTTGGCCACCCGCGACCACAAATACACTTTATAGAAATGCTCCAGGGTACCGTGAAAACCGGTGCCTCCCGAGCCGTGCTTAAGGGGCCGGTCGATCAGACTCTGCAATTCCGTCACCAGTGCGGGTTCCAGACCCAGGGGGCAGGTGACGAAAAATTCGAGGCGATCGGTGGCAAATAACTCGTTGGACATCGGTCTGCAATTCGACTATATGTTGTTGGGTGCGCATGACGCACCACTCGTTGATAAATAAAAGATCTTCGTTCCGTTCACAAAAACATGGTGTGTAAGACCCACCCTGCAACAATCCGCTCCTTAACGGTAACGCCTATAAACTGCAAGCATCAGAAATTTCCCACCGACACATAGAGCTGGCGGGAAACCCGTAACGGAGCCACCCTAGAATGGTGCTTCGTTCTCGTTTTCAAAAACCGGTGCAACATTCAGCTGCTCAGTATAATACGCGGTGGCGTTTTTTCATGGTGCTGCGTTCTCGGTTCCGAAAAACCGGTGCGACATTCAGCTGCTCGGCATAATACGCGGTGGCATTTTTTCATGGTGCTGCGTTCTCAGTTCCGAAAACCGGTGCGTAATACGCACCCTACGGCGCCGCGATCCCGTCAGGTGTCTTCGGGTTTGACTTTGAACAAAATCGAACTGATGTTGTTGTCATTCATGCGCCGGCGCAGCTTGTCGATTTCCCGGTAACTGCTGTTGGGACCGATGCGCACCCGATACCAAGTGCCGTCGTTATCCATTTGCACCGCCTGCACTGACGATTCCACCCCCAGCAACGCCAGGCGCGCGCGCAAACGATCCGCATCTCCCATGCGCCGGAAAGATCCCGCCTGCAGCACATAGACGATATCCGGCTCATCCGCACCCTTGTCTCCGGCGTGCTTTTTCTGCCGGCGCTCGATCGATTGAATCTCCTGCTCGGGAATAATCACTTCCTGACGCGGCAAAATGGTATAAAACTGATAACGCGACACCAGGTTTTCATCCTGTTTGATCACATCAACCTGAGTGACATCTTTCTTGCCTTTGGTTTTTGCCGCATCCAGGCCGCGCCCCCCGGACGCCGGCTCCTGTTCCCGGGACTGGGCCGGCGGCGCCGGCAGATCGATGACCGGCGCACCGCGCGTCTGGGCGCTGTCCACGCCCGCCTGCCGTACCAACTTCTGCTGGTGCAAATAAAGAATCGCGGCCGCGAACAGTCCGGTGGCCAGACCGGTGGCGAACACCACCCAGACCGCGACCGGACGCCGGCTCTTCTTCACATCCGGATGCTGACTGTTTTTGTAGTCCTTGTTGGCCATGAACGCTTACATTTCCTCCGGGGCAGACACCCCCAGCAAACCTAAACCGTTGCGTACCACCTGACGTACCGCGAAAATCAAACTCAAACGCGCATTGCGCAGCGTTGCATCATCGACGATAAACTGGTGCGCGTTATAATAGGTATGAAAGTCATTGGCCAGGTCACGCAAATAGTGCGCCAGCTGGTGCGGCTCATGGGCCAGGGCCGATGTTTCCAGCACTTCCGGATACTTGGACAGCGACACCATAAGGTCATACTCGTGCTTCTCCGCAAGCAGTGACAGGTGCGCCAACCCGACCTGCGGCTCGAAACCCAAACCACGTTCCGCCAACTGCCGGTGCACGCTGCAGATGCGCGCATGGGCGTACTGAATGTAATACACGGGATTGTCCGCGCTGCGCGACACCGCCAGATCCAAATCGAAATCCATGTGTTGTTCGCAACGGCGCATCACGTAAAACAAGCGCGCCGCATCATTGCCCACTTCGTCACGCAACTCGCGCAAGGTGACGAACTCGCCGGAACGCGTGGACATCTGCATGCGCTCCCCGCCCTTGTAGAGAATGGCAAACTGCACCAGTAACACGTCGAGACACGACGGGTCATCACCGATGGCCTCCATGGCCGCTTTCACCCGCGGCACGTAGCCGTGATGGTCGGCGCCCCAGATATCGATGACGCGCTCGAAACCACGTTCCAGCTTGTCCGCGTGGTAGGCAACGTCGGAGGCGAAGTAGGTCTTGACGCCGTTTTCGCGCACCATCACCCGGTCCTTCTCGTCGCCGTAATCCGTCGACCGAAACCACAGGGCACCGT
>JAHECY010000114.1 GCA_024641505.1 Gammaproteobacteria bacterium | reverse complement strand
AGGCGGGTAAAATATCGAGATATAACGGTTCGAGTTTGCCTTCATAGGGAACATCCGCCAAGGTATTGTTTGTGTCGTAGGGCGCAACCCCGTTCACTTGAACGGCTTGTAAAATTTGATTCGCAAAATATTCATCGGTCAAGGTGTTGGTACGGTGGGATAAGTAGCCCGTGTAATCAAACGCAACGTTAGTCACAATGCCCGTTTGATACGTCATATCTTTAAAGCTCGAATCTAGTGGTATCCATCGCGACCCCGAGGTGTCTTGCTGACTGCCGCGGTAATGGCTATACGGGACACAGGCCTCGACCCACACGTGCGTCAGTCTTACACCGTATGCCACGCTTGCCGTATTGAGCAATGTCACTGCCGATGGATTTTTTCCCATTGCTAGCACGGTCGCCGCTGCTTTGTATGATTTAACCCCGACCCACCGCGCCACACGACCACCCAGTGGATCGGCGACTGGATCACTCAGTTCAATTTGACCTTTGACAAAGCGTGCCGGAATATTTGAGGCGCGTAATAAAGCGATCAGCAACGAGGCTTGATCGGTGGCGCTACCGGCGCCACTGTGCAAGGTGCCGACCGAGCCCTTGAGTGATCCATAATACGGTTCAAACTTGATATTGGTATAGACGTACTGAAGAATCTTGACCGGTGAAAAACCCAAGCTCTCTGCCAGATCACGGATCTCTTGCGTTATTTGCACATCTTGGGTTGCCGCTAACGCGGCATTAAGTTCGGTCGTTGCCCCACAATTCACTGCGCTGGCGGGCGTCGGCGGCGCCACAGCCGCGAGCAATGTATTGCCCTCAAAAGCATAGACATTATTGGGCGAGGCGCGATCATAAGTTAAATACTGCGGAATTTCATTCGTCGGTGTGATATCTGTGGCAGGCAAGGGTAAATCCGTTTTCCAGGTACCGGCCGGTACCGTGTTAATTGTCGAAGGCAGTAATGTTGTCAGTAATGCATTGACGTCGCGTATGGCTTGGGTTCGATCACTTCGATTGGCTGCACGACGCACTGTCTTCAATGCGTTATCAAGCTCATCAAATCGTTTTTCGATCCGCGCCTGAATAGCATCCCATTGAAAGCGTTTATCGGTTAATTGTAGGTGTGAAAATTTATCATGTTCTTGCGTGAAGTACTGACGGATCTCCGACCGTAACGACTGTATTTCGTTCCGCTTGGCATCCAGCAACATGTATTTACTTGCCATGTGCGTTTCGCGGTCATGCTCGCTGATGTCCTTGCGTCCATTTTCATGATCGATGTCGCGCACGAGCGTAGTGACGTCATTTATATGTGTCGTTAATGCAGGACCATATGGGTCGCGTCCCGCCGGTCGATCCGTGACGAGTTTTTGAATGATTGCATCATCGAGGGGTGCAGGATCGCGTTGTTCAGACCAGCAATAACTTGTAAGCAGTACCATCACAATACCACCCAGCGCGATGACATTTTTCATAAAGCCCCCACCCATCTCGTACTCTGCACTATTTAAATTGTGAAATCACGTTGCATATATTGCTTGTACATAAGGCCGGCGATGACTAATGCCATCAACAGCATCGCCCATGGCGGCAAAAACGGAATATCGTTATCATACGTATCCACCGCTGCAATGGTAATTTGCGCGGCGACTGCAGTGGCGACCCCAGCGGCATCTGTCACACTGAAATTAAAATTGAACGTACCCGCCGTCATAGGGGTCCCGCTCACCACACCATTCGCCGAATTCAGACTCAATCCATCCGGCAGAATACCGCTAACGATTGTCCAATTGTACGGTGCGGTACCGCCATTGTTGGCCAAGTTATGATTGAACGGCGTAAATTGCGTGCCTGTAAATATCAACTGCGATGTGGTTACACCACTGACCGCTTGACCATTACCTACAGCAAATACACGATTGGCAGCAGTGGTGTTGTAACCCAGGAAACTTTCCACTACGTCTGGGACGCCATTTTTATTCGTGTCGGTTAATGTGCCTGGCGCCAAGGTCGGCAAAGTCTGGAGCGCCAAGGCTGCACTCAGGGGATCATTGCCCCAATTGCCATTCGCCCCCTGTTGGGCAATTAAGAATCCGGATGCATTGCCTAATGCTGTGGCATAGGTCGTGGGTGAGATTGTCTTGAGTACTTGATACGCTAAAGCTGTTTCAAATACGGTGCTCTGACCGTAATCTCCAAAGCCGCCATCGGTGGCGCTTTGTTTGGTCAAGATCCAATTAATGGCATTCGTCTGCATCGTACTGAATGTAAACCGTGTAGTCACAATGCCTTTAGTACAATCTGAATAGGCGCCCAGTGTCTGAATATTTTTTAACGCCAACACAGCATACAACGTGGGGAGCAGCGCGCCACTAGCTTGAACAGCGGATGCACCGGACCCCGAAATCCCATAGGGATAGCTGCCGTCCGTATTTTGAGCATAGGCCAATGAGCCCGAACAAATGGTGTAATAGATATTGGTTTGATTAAGTGATTGCGTTTGAAATAATGCATTCACGGCTAATGCCGTGTCCGGTAAACTTCCACCATAACTTTTGTACGCGCCCCACGCATTGTTACCATTTTGCCACTCAGCTAACTGTGTTACATGAGGTACGACTACAATTCCAGCAGAATTTAATGCCAGGATTTGCCGTGACAAGGAATCTACGCTCGGCGGCTCGGTGTTTTGTATGTATGTAACTGCGGCAGTGTAAGCATATCCATTTGTAATGCCTGCATTTGTGAGTGCAGCGAGTGCGGCAGTAGTGGGCTGGAAGTTAGATCCATTGGCAGATTGCCAGCTACCGTCGCCATTTTGATGACTCAATATCCAGGCAAGGCCGGCAATACGCGCCTGATCTAATTGTGCTGCGCTTGGTGCAGCGGCATGACTAAGCGAAGAAAGTGCTAAAATCGAAAATGCAATTAGTAACGAGATGAGGCGAACATATCCCGCTGAAGCTACCCTCCGTAGAAACGGTGTTTGCAGGTACATATCCCTTCCCCCATCCTTGGTTGCCGCCTAGCTCGTTTTTGTGTATTTGAGTTGAGTCTAAGTGACTAAAATGACGGTTTAGTGAAAACAGCTATTTCATCGCGTTATAATTTTTTTTACTTTACATGAGGTATTACAGTTGTAATACGTGATGATACTTTTATTTTATTAATGAATTTATTGGCACTTTCAACAACAGGCCGCTCATGAACATCAGCAGAGTCGCCATACCCCAAATCGGCAGAAATGGGATCTCTGAATCAACTCCCGCACTGGCATCGATTGTTTGTTGCCACTGCAACACCACTTCGCCGGTGGCACCATTCACGCCATCGACGGCAATCAGATACGTTTGTCCCGCTTGCGCATAGAAAGTGACCAAACTGGCGCCGTTGGTTGCGCCGCTATTGTTATCGGCGGCGATCGGTAACAGATTACTCAATGTTGTACCCGTGTATACCGCCAAGACAGTGTCAAAACTCGAACCGTTGGTATTGATCGTCACCCAGCCTGTTTCGGAAGCCATCCACTGATACCAAATGGAAGCACCGCCAGCGACACCGGCATGATACGGTTCCAGTGCTTGCTTGGTGGCACCAATCGTTATTCCAGAATTCTGTCCACTGAGTCCACTTATTGGAAGCGCTGCACTGAACTGATCGTTCACGGCACCGATGGCATCCAATACATCAAGCCGTGGTTTGGTATAGCCATTGCGAGGATCGGTAATTTGCGTGCGACTGTGTAGCAGGCGTGTCTGAATCGAAACTAGGCTATCGGCAGAATAAGCCGAACGCAACAACGCGACCGTTCCGGCGACGTGCGGCGTGGCTTGCGAGGTGCCGGCGGAGGTGGAACCCGCCGCCGTTATCAGTGCACCCGGCGCCCAGACGGAATGATAGCTGGAACTATTACTAAAACAGGTAATTTTATCCGCAGCGGTCACAAGATCACTGCAATTGGAATACGTTAACCCGCCAACATTGGCATCGTAGACGGCACCGACTGAAATCGCACCGGGTGTACACGCTGGCAAACTAATACCGGTACTGGACGCATTATTACCATTGGCGACGACAACCGTCACGCCGGCCGCATTCGCGTTGGCAAAGGGTACCACAAACGGATTGGTGCCACTGTTACCACAAGGAGTGACGTTATTGCTACTATCACCTAGACTCAAATTGATCGCAACGATGTTATACGTCGCCTGATTCGCTATCACCCAGTTGATGGCCGCGATGATATCACTGCTAAAAGCGCTGGCGCCATTAAAAATGTCTAACACGGCTAATTTCGTCTCAGGTGCTACACCGGCGACGATACCCGATACATTCGTGCCATGCCCATTGTCATCCAGTTGCCCATCATTGGGCGCGATATCAGTGGCTACTGCCACACGGCAGCTTTGTGGCACACCTGGCGCAGTACAATTGCCAAACGCACTCAACGTATAATTCACACCCGTATCTAATACCGCCACCGTGGTATTTTGGCCACTGAACCCCATATTCCATGCCTGCGGTGCACTGATCAACGGCAGGCTCTCAGTCAATTGAGTATGAAATTCCTGTTCGGGATATATCGCCCGCACCTCACCCAATTTATCCAGGCTTTGCAAGGCGGCTTCATTGGTAACCGTAACCTGCAACATCGGTAAATGCGAATAGTCGCGATTGACTTGAATCTGAGTGCGATTAAATTTCGCGATCGCGCCTTGCTTGCGACTATTGTAGCGTTGCTGAACTTGTGGAGTGATACGTTGTGGCAATGCGCCCGCGGTAGCATCATTTAATAACACCACGACAGTTTGCGGCTTGCCTCTGCGCAATTGTTGTAACGTGCTCGCCGCCGCATTACTCGCTGAGTCAAATTTTGCCCATGGTAAAGCCACTGCGGACACCGGCAACAGAAAAACGATTAACGTCAATAGGATGAACTTCTGGGAAAATGAAACGCACATTCAGACGACCATACACACACAGTATGAAATGTTTGTTACTTATCAGATATTGGTAATCAGTTGTCATGAAACTGTCACCTGATTTAGTGCGCATTGCGCTAAGCTCAGAAAAACGACACGTTCTACTCATATATGCATAAATGGATTGATCTCGGCAGAACTTACTATCAGCGTTATCGCGTCCGGCCACCGGTGATGATACTGTTGTTTCTGTTGCTGTTCTTCCTGCTGCAGAGTGGTTTCCAACATACCCGCGGCACCACCACGGAACAGCTAGCCATCGATACCCTGACCGTACAGCCAGCGGCCTGGTTGATTCGGCAATTTTCCGGGTCCATGCCGGTGATCGCACAAGGTCATCGCATTGTTGCACCGGGGATTCGGTTGTCCGTACTGAATGGCTGCGAAGGGTTCGAAGGTATTTTTCTGATTATAGCGGCGATTATGGCCTTCCCTGCCGATTGGAAACAAAAGCTGGCGGGCATTCTGGCAGGCAGTGTCTTGATGTATAGCCTGAATCAAGTGCGGATTACTGTGCTGTTTTATACGTTGTACCAGGATCGATCCTGGTTTAATCCAATCCACGGCTATATTGGACCGACCTTTATTATCATCCTGGGTTGCCTGTTCTTCTTTTATTATCTGAACTGTATTCAAAGGTCACATGAACAGCACGTGGTGGCTTAAATTCTCTGGCTGGTTGGCACTCATCTATGTCGTACTGTTGTTGCTATCACTTATCGCCGGCCAGTATTACGGCAAGTTGATGCTGCCTTACTATCGCTGGTCGCTGGCGTTAATCACGACGGACTATCATGTAACCGACTTGTCGTTGATAACTCGGCAAGGTCAGAGTCAGTTTGCGGCAAACTTTGAACTGCACAACCCACGTGTTATCCAAGGCACCTTGATACCGGCCGGTCGTGTGTTCAATAGCTCGACGCTCCTAGGACACGCATTGCAGCATCCGCTCCTGATCTTCAGCCCATTGTTGGCCTGGTGGCTCATGGTGCGCCAAAAGCCCTGGCGCCTGCTCATCGGTGGGTTAGTCGCCCTGATGTGCGTTGAGCTACTGGATATCCCGTTTGTATTGCTCGGGAGTATCGAGGACTTCGTCTTGGTCAACATCGATCCGCTCCTGCCCGCGCACTCCACACTGGTCAGCTGGATGAATTTTCTCAACGGCGGTGGTCGTCTTGGCTTGAGTCTTTGCGCAGCGGCATTGTTGTTATATCAGCATCAACGCAGTATCAAAATGCGTGGATATCCCTATGGGCCAAATGTCATTCCGTGACATTTTCAATAATAATCAGGTTTAAACTGACGCCATACGCCGACGCACGACTCCCAATCCCATTAACCCACTGATGAATAACCAGGCGGCTGCGGGTAATGGCACAACCGTATTGGTGATGTTGTTCGTGACGTATCCTGAAGAAATTGAGCTACTGGCAAATGCTGTGCCGACTGTAGGCACTGCTGGCATAACAACCGGCGTAAAGCCAATGAGCATCCCACCAGTTAAACTCGAACCTGTCACAGGCAAACCAAAATAATTTAACAAATCAGTTCCATTAGTTCCCGAGAATGCCCCCGCCGCCACACTGAGCGTAAATGAGTTGGTGGCGAGTTGCAGCGTTGCCGCACCGGAAAAATTGCCACTGAACAAGGTGCCATTTGCCACTACCGTGTTATTGCTGCTGTCGACAATCGAGCCAGTCAGCGAGATATTACCGCCACCATTGAATAACCAATCCGTCAGGGTGATACCAGCGTTTGTATATGAATTAGTGCCATAGTAATTTCCGGTCGAGAAGTCCAGCGAGCAATTGACACAACTCAGTGTGGTGCCGCCGTTAACCAGCATCCCGCTGCCAATGAGCGAATCAACCGAGATTCCAGTCCCATACAGTGCAGTATTGCCGCCATTGTAATAAATCGAGCCCGTCGTTGGCGCTATGATATTGTAATCGACGATTGCAGACTCGGCGATATTCGCCTGGGTCAACGCGGCCAACCCCAGCAATGTCACGGCTAATGCACTAACGATTCGATTCTGACGACCCATGCTGTCTCCCTAATAATTTGGTTTATGAATGGGTATCCAATTACCCACGTATAACTTTTACCAAACAAATGTGTATACTCGATGACACTGATAATTTATTATTGATTTATTCGTAGCAATGGTGTATGCGTGACGTATTACAGCGAGAATATAGTTGTA
The DNA here is from genome assembly GCA_024641505.1 of Gammaproteobacteria bacterium. Lineage (GTDB taxonomy): Bacteria > Pseudomonadota > Gammaproteobacteria > SG8-11 > SG8-11 > UBA6920. The sequence continues at coordinate 4,360 of JAHECY010000114.1, read as the reverse complement.
TTACGTCGATCTTTTCGGGTATTTCGAAATAATTTAAGTGATCGTAATATCAATTTATTCAAAGGCTGCGATGGCCCTATATCCTACCAGTGTAGATTTTCGCTGATTTTTCTTAAACCCAAGAAAATTTCTCCAATGCGACAGTGCTAATTTAAATTGTCGAAAGGTGAACTGCTGCGGATAACTGTCCATACTAAAAGATGAATTTTCATTCGTAATGCAAAGGCAGCCTGGTTTGGCGATGGGCTCGGTAAGCCACATGTGAATTCCATCAACTCCCCAATCCGGCAGTGCCAGATTGGGGGAAATGTAAAGGCCTGTTTCAGCAGTTTCAATAAGCGCCAATAACTCTTCGCAATTCGTAGATGCAGCCTCAATTAAATCAAGCAACGTACTGCTGATCGCCTCGTCAATCTCACCCCTACTGTCAACACAATAAAAAACCGGTTTATATGCCCCCCATGGCATTATTCTTACTTCTGCAATAAGACGTCTCATCCCCGTTACCTGTTCGTGCTGATCGAATTCCATTTACAAGCGTCTCTATCTCTTTCATTATCAGAAAGAATTGTTTAATTCTGCTTAGGTTAGATAAATTTGCATAGGCTTCCTAATTCTACATTACACAGTTTTATATTATGAAATTAACTGAATAATTTACATTCACTGGATTAGTTATGGTGTAGATCCGTCTTTTCTTCTGTGATGAGCGGCGTCACTGCATCTACTGTTTGTTGACCCGTCGTTTCTGCCTGCCTAACTGCACTGGTCGCCGCGTCGTTCTGCTCCACAATATTTTTCTCGGCCTGTTTGCTGACGGTTAAGCCGTCTATTTTATATCGGTAGTCTTCTATCAGGTTTTCGACTTCCACCTGCTTTAAACCTGTGATGGGTTCGCGTTGTGCCAGTGCATCCCATACGCCCTTTTGTTCATATTTAGTGAGCAAATCCTTGCCGGCATCGTACAGTTGCACGTTCATACGCATGCAGGCAGTGACTTGTGCCTTTTGATCACCCAGGGTGGCCTCAGCTTTGCGTAATTCCATCACCGTTTCACGTAACTTCGCCAGGGATTCCTTAAGCCGTTCGTTAAATAGATTTATGCGCTCAACTGCGGCCTCGTTCGCCTTCGCGGATCGATCGACGTTTTTTTTCAGCGATTTAATTTTGGCTTCAAGCTTGCCGTTATTTGTCTTGAAATCGGTATTTTCTTTTTGCAGTTTCGCCACCTGATCCGTCAACTGTTGTTTCTCCAGACCCAATTGCCGCAGCACCTGTTGCATGCGGGCAGTCTGGCTTTGATCAGCAGATACCATAGTAGCACCCATAATACCTATCACAATGAATAGTGTCGTCTTGTTCAGCATACACACCTCTATCAAATCAGATCGTCATGACTAAAATTTAACATTCCAGTCGAGTTGAATCGTATCAACACTGAGTGGTGGGCCATCGATCGAATCCGAACTGAGATACCGCAAACTCAGCGAAGATTCTTCGCCGACACCATACGAGGCACCAAAAATATATCCTCTGGCATCGGTACCACCCAGATGAAAATCTGAATCAGTAAAGGCATCGAGCACAGCATCACGCTCCAGATGTTTGTAGGCGATATATACCTGCCAGTCATTTAACTTAGCGACATAGGGCCAGCCAACCGCCAGTTTGTACATGTAGCCCTTATTGCGTGCGGAAATGTCGGTGCCGGTGCCATAGACCCGAATGGTCGAATTCGCGGCGCGTTGCAAAATTGCGTTCGCGTCATAGCCAATGTTTTTGACATAATCGGTTGTCAACGTCACATGTACCGGTGAAAACTGTGCCAAATCAATCCGCAGGACCAGATTCAGCAGATTAAAATCCGACGCGAGTGCATACAACTCGGGCGGTGGACTGCTTGTGCTGTTACTGACATTGAACAGTGTGTTGCCATGCTGCAAATAATCCGGCAACGTGTCATTATTGGTAATAGAATCCACCTGATTTCTGATCCCGGTTATATTTCGATAGTCGTAATAGGCTACGCCGAAATCCACTCTGGATTGATCATCAAAATTCCATTTAAACCCCGTTTGGGCTGCTAAAAGCCAACGATCACTCTTGCGCAAATCGTATTTTTTTAACGGGAATGCCCCGGCGGTGACAAAGGGGTGGAAAATTGGTGGTTCCAGCTGGAACTCGCGTGTATTGCGTGGAAGCCAATGCAACGCCAGGCCGTCAAAATTCAGATCATCATCCCAGACCAGATCGGTACTTAAAAAAGGATTCGGCATACGGCCACCCGTGAAACTGATATCTTTATCCAGGTTTGTATAGTTAACATAACCTCTGTCCAAAACCACGCTATCATGTCGGAACGAACTGCCGAGCGTCTGATTGGTTGAGACGGGATTGCTGGTGCTGCCGGTCGTAAGACGCGCCGTGACCGTCGTTGTGTTATTCACTTCCGCTTTAATCCCAAAACGAAACCGCATGCGTAATTGGTCATCCGTTACGGTGGTATTGATATAATCGGGCGTATTATACGTCAACGCACTGCTGGCACAATTACCGCGGGAATTACACCGCAGATAATCGGGATATGTATTTGCAAAATTGGTGCTGGCAAAGTTATCGCGTTGCGCGCGCAAGCGGTAGTCACCGGAAAATTTTATGCGATTGATCCATTCCGGCAGTACCCCGGGGATACCCCACTGTTCCTGCTTGGCTTGTCCCAGCACATCAACGACCACGTCTTTTTGCAGGTTGGTGCGTATTTCATCGCGCATTTTTTGCTTAACTTCTTCCGGTACGTATTGAATACGCACTTCATTCTCTGCCGGATGCGTTGCCGGATCATTTGCGTCCAGATTGGATTTTTTTAATATCTCATCGGCCTTTTCGCGTGTCAACGTGCCATCCTTGACCAATTGCTCTAACAAATTCATTGTGACGGCCTTTGGATCAAGTTGTTCCGCTACCAGTACAGATGGCGTCGGCAGACCCAAGCACAGCAACAGCACTGCCGGTATTTTCTTCAAGCGCATAATATTCCCCAAGCTGATAGAGTAATTAAATTCATACAGACATTACCCGCGTGATGCGATACGCAGGTTGATCGGCTGCGGCATTTGTTCCGGTGGTGTTTCTGAAATTTCGCTAAGCCTGTTTAAAGTAATACGAATTTCGTTGTCGATTGACTTGTCACCTGAACTGTTTTGCATTTCAATTTTTTTTATTTTCCCATTACCTTCTACCCAGATACTCACGATGACCGTATAGTGGCGTTTGCGAATTATTTCATTCTCATACAACGCATCATAGATAGCTTTCTGTAACTGCCCGGTGAAATAACTATAAGGATTTCCATCCAGCAGATCATGTCCGCCCTTGCGGCCTAACAAACCAAATCCGTCCCCGGCACCTGAACCATCGGCATCCATACCTAACTCACCCGTGGCAGGCTGGTCATCAGGTGTCGGTAACGGTTCTGGTTCATCGATTTTGACTTCTTCCTGTTTTTCCGGTTCGATCTTCTCTTCGATCTTGGGTGGTGGTGTCGGCGGCATGATCAGACTGACTACTTGTACCCGCGTTGGCGCATGATCAGGGGCGCTCAATACCCAGTTGCGCACCAGCAAAATCCCGCCAATGCTTACCACGATAATAACAACCATCATGATAACGCCGGGAAGATACTTGAGAAGCTTTGCCTGCATCGAACGTTTATTCTTTCCTATTTCACCAGTTTTTTGGTGGCCAACCCTAATTGGGTTATCTCCAGCCGACCCAACAGATCGAGTACATCGATGACTTTGGCATAGGCAACCTGTCCATCACCCTTCACAATCACAGGCAAGTCTGGTGTGACCACCTTGTACTGACGTAACCGGCTTTCCAGTTCCTCCATGGTGACCGGATACGTATCCAGATAAATAGTCCCATCGGCCGTCACGGTAACTGCCTTGGTTTTCGGTTTAGCGAGACTTGGAGTTGCACTGGCCTTGGGCAGATTGACCATAATTCCTTGTACGGTCGCCGTTGTCATTATGATGAAGATCACCAACAAAACATACGCCAGGTCCAGCATTGGCGTGATATTTATGTCATCATAGGGTTTGTTATCTTCGGCCAATTTCATAATGTGTCACTCGCTCAAGTTAACGACTGTAATGTTCACCCAGTCGGGTAATGAATTCATCGACAAACACCTGCATGTCAGCAACCGCGTTCTTCACCTTGGAACCCAGATAGTTGTAACCAAACAAGGCTGGGATCGCAACGACCAGACCAGCGACCGTAGCCAGCAACGCGGCGGCAATACCCGGTGCGATGGCATTGACATTGACATCACCACTGGCGGCAATGGCTGCAAACG
>JAHECY010000113.1 GCA_024641505.1 Gammaproteobacteria bacterium | reverse complement strand
AAACATATATACACGCGGCTGGTTTGGTTCACGCATTGCCCGAGGTCTCCGCAAAATAGCCATTCACAATAGTCTGAATGTTGATGCTGATTTTGATTCCATGGAAACCGAACTACTGGTCGGATTCGCTGCCGCTCAGGAACGCCTGCGCAACGCCTTTTAGCTGGAAATGACATTCCCACGGGCACGCTAAGCTGTTGGAAAACCGGAACTCTATCCGCCAGGCCTAGGACAAACTCGCCCGCGCGCGCGCAATGGCCGCTTTGACTTGCGCCGGCGCCGTGCCGCCGAAATGATTGCGCGCCTGCACCGACCCTTCCAGGGTCAACACCGCGAACACATCCTGGTCGATATGCGCGGAAAACTGCCGTAAATTTTCCAGACTCAACTCCGCCAGATCCTTACCCGCCGCGATCGCGAACGCCACCGACTTGCCCACCACCTCGTGCGCATCACGAAACGCCACGCCCTTGCGCACCAGGTAATCCGCCAGATCCGTCGCCGTCGCGTAACCCTTGAGCGCCGCGGCGCGCATCGCCGCCGGTTTTACCTTGATCCCCGGCACCATGCCCGCGAATACCGCCAGGCAGTCCTTCACGGTATCGCCGGTATCGAACAGCGGCTCTTTGTCTTCCTGATTGTCCTTGTTATAGGCCAGGGGTTGGCCCTTCATCAAGGTCAGCAACGCCACCAGATGACCGTTGACGCGCCCGGTCTTGCCGCGCACCAACTCCGGCACATCCGGATTTTTCTTCTGCGGCATGATCGACGAACCGGTGCAAAACCGGTCATCCAGTTCAATAAATCCGAACTGCGCCGACACCCAGATGATCAATTCCTCGGAAAAACGCGACAAATGCGTCATCAACAAGGCGCTGGCGGCGGTAAACTCGATGGCGAAATCCCGGTCGCTCACCGCATCCAGGGAATTGCCGGCAACACCGTCGAACCCCAGTTCCCGCGCCACGAATTCACGATCGATGGGAAACGTGGTGCCCGCCAGCGCCGCCGCTCCCAGTGGCAGGTGATTGACACGCTTGCGGCAATCCACGAACCGCTCCCGGTCCCGTTGCAACATTTCAAACCACGCCAGCATGTGATGTCCGAACGTCACCGGCTGCGCGGTTTGCAAATGGGTGAAACCGGGCATGATCGTCGCCTGCTCACGCTCCGCCAGATCCAATAACGCCTGCTGCAATGCGACGATTCCCGCCACCACCTGATCGATATCCGCGCGCACGTACAGCCGGATATCCGTGGCCACCTGATCGTTGCGGGAGCGGCCGGTATGCAGCTTCTTGCCGACATCACCGATACGATCGGTCAAGCGCGCCTCGATATTCATGTGCACGTCTTCCAGCGCCACCGACCAGGAAAATTGTCCCGCTTCGATGTCCTGTAAAATATCGTCGAGACCGGTGACGATCGCATCACGTTCTTTTTCCGTAAGCACACCGACGTGCTGCAACATGCGCGCGTGCGCTTTGGAACCCATAATATCGTGCCGATACAGACGTTGGTCGAAGGTCACCGACGCGGTGAACCGTTGCACCAGGCTGTCGGTGCCTTCGCTGAATCGTCCGCCCCACAATTTATTACTCGCCTCGTCGCGATCTGTCATTACCTGCACCTGCGTTATTCCACAATATAATAAATGCCAATTTGGCGATCTCACTGAATAATAGCCCATTTCATCCGATAAAACATACATTTGACACTGACGAATCAAACCATGGGCGAAATGCTCCCGACACCGCTTCAGAGCCAGTATTATCTGCCGGACTTTTGTAATGTCCGCACGGTCCTTTACGTGGTGATTCTGGGTGAATTGCTGGCCTTCATGCTCACCTTGCGCCCGTTCGACTCACAACCGGGCGACTGGACCGACCTCAGCTTGATTTCCCTTTTCATTCAATGGGTCGCGTTGACCTGCGCCTGGCTGTTATGCATCAGCCGCCGGCGCTTGCAAACCCTGGCGGTCAAGCATATTACCCTGTGGGCTGCCGTTATCATCGTCGGTGTTACCCTGTTGTTCACGGAAATCGCCATCTGGCTGCCCTGGCATATTGGCTTGAGCAGCAACCCACCCGACGGCTGGCACTGGTCTATTACCCTGCGTAATCTGGCGGTGGCAATCATGGTAACCCTGGCATCACTCCGTTATTTCTATCTTCAGTATCAGTGGCACCAGCAGATACGCGCGGAAACCCGGGCCCGGCTCGATGCCCTGCAGGCGCGCATCCGCCCGCACTTTTTGTTCAACAGCATGAACACCATCGCCAGCTTGATCCGCAGCCAACCGGAAGAGGCCGAAGCGGCCGTGGAAGATCTGGCGGATTTATTTCGTCATAACCTCACCGACCTCGCCACCCTGGTACCTCTGGAACAGGAATTGGACATCACGCGCCGCTACATTCACATGGAGCAACTGCGCCTCGGCGACCGGCTGACCGTGGACTGGCGATTGGCACGGTTACCCGCGGACATCCAGGTGCCGGTGCTGACTCTGCAACCCCTGGTTGAGAACGCCATTTACCACGGCATCGAACCTCTCGCCCAGGGAGGCACTATCAGTATTCAGATACAGGTGCAAAACGGCATTCTGTCCATGACGGTCGATAATCCGATCGCCGCCACCACCGTTGTGGGGCATCATGGCAACGGCATGGCCTTGGATAACATTCGCCTGCGCCTGCAAGCCTTATATGGCACCAAGAGTAAAGTCGAGTTGGCGCCACACGCGGGAAGTTTCCAGGTAACCCTGTCATTCCCGGGGGAGCCCAACGCGTCATGAAAATACTCGTGGTCGATGATGAAGCCCTGGCACGCAAGCGTATGCTGCGCCTGCTGGAGGAACTGGGCGATTGCAGTGTCGTGGGTGAGGCGGCCAACGGAAAGGATGCATTGGTACAAAGCAGCGCCCTGAATCCGGATATCGTGTTACTGGACATCCGCATGCCGGAGATGGACGGCATGGAAACCGCCCAGCGACTGAGTCAACTGCCCAATCCCCCGGCGATCATCTTCACCACCGCTTTCGGCGACCATGCCTTGGCCGCCTTTGACGCCCACGCCGTGGGTTACCTGCTCAAACCGGTACGCAAGGATCGGCTGGCCAAAGCCATCGACAGTGCGCGCCGCCTCAACCGGGCGCAACTGAGTCTGCTGCAAGCGCCAACCCAGATTCAGACCCGTTCCCACTTGAGCATTAGCAATCGCGGCAATATCCAGTTACTGGCGCTCGAGGATATCCTGTACTTTGTTGCCGACCAGAAATACACCAGGGTGGTACACCAACAGGGTGAAGCCCTGATCGAAGAGTCACTGAAATCCCTGGAAGATGAATTCGGTGACCGGTTCGCCCGCATCCACCGCAACGCTCTGGTGGCCGTGGCCCACCTCACCGGCATCACCAAGGACGGCGACGGCCGGCACTACGCCTGCCTTGCCGGCAGTGCTGAACACCAGGCGCAACTGGAAATCAGTCGGCGGCATTTGCCGGCGATCAGGAAACTATTGAAGGAATTCAGTTCGTGACAGGAAGTGCCGCGGGAGCGGGCGTCGCCGAAAGACCTGACCCCGAAATGTGCCGAAATACGCAATCAGTCGATACGCGTCGCGCGTGTTTGTATCACTTGATAAGACACATCGATGGCTTTATCCAGGTAGGCGCTGTACATTTCGATCGTATTCACACCCAGTAACCGCGGCGCGATTTCCTGGCCGAGGTGATCAACGAACACCACCGTGGGCGTAACCTGGATGTTATACTTTTTCGCGAAACTGTCGGCATCGGTGGCGACCCCGGAAAAATCACGCAGGGTCCGGAGACCGTCGATCATCACGCGGCGGATGACCACTTTGTCCTGGTAATCATTGCTGATATACATCGGATCGAGAACTTCCTGCTCCAACAACTTGCAGTAATCACAATGGGCCGCGGCAAACACCAACACCATCGGTAATTTGTGGGAGTAGGCATAGGCGGCATCCTGCGCCAAATCCAGTGTCGCCGGTACGACACTCTCGTGGCGCGTGTCGGTGGCCGCATCATTTTCCGGATAGCCAGCCAGGGCTACCAGAGACACCAGGCACAGGCTAAAAGCTGCGCTTACGGAAACAGCAGAAATAATACGCATTAACTACCCACTCCAGGACAAATACATCACAGCATAAATATTATGGTAAGTATGACGACATTTTATAGGTAATAAGGAAGCGCTACCATTCAAAAAAACAATAGAGCTAATAACAGTTTTTTATAGAAAGTCGCAATGTCATCTCAATAATGCTTGTTCGGAATCAGCGCGGCACCAAAACCTATCTCTCACCAAGGCACCGTGGTCACCAGGGAAAAACGCTGGGGATTGTTAATTCCTGATGGTAACGTCATGCTGGAATCATCATTTAAAACAATGTTGCAAGGAAAGACCTGACCCTGCCCATGGCTAGGCCTTGGCGAGCACCGTGTCCTGGCGTGGATTATTTTCTTTTGGGTCTTCCGCGAGCTGGTTCGCCAGCATCCCGCGCAGACCCGCAAGCCGCTCCTGCCCACGGCGTTTTTGTTCTTCGGCGGGGACTTCCACTTCCCCCCCTTCCCAACTCAGCAAGTCCTGGGGTAGCTCCTGTAAAAAACGACTGGGTTCCACGCTGCTCCACTCCCCACCACGGCGGCGGTTACGGGCGAACGTCAGTGCCAGACGCCGGCGCGCCCGGGTGATGCCCACGTAAGCCAGACGCCGCTCCTCTTCCACGGTGTCAGCGTCGACGCTGTTCTTGTGTGGCAGCAGTCCTTCTTCCATTCCAACCATGTACAAATAGGGAAACTCCAATCCCTTGGCACCGTGCAAAGTCATCAGAGTGACCCGATCGCCCTGGTCTTCTTCATCCTGGCGCTCAAGAATATCCATCAAGCTCAGGTGGCCGACCAGTTGATCGATATTTTCTCCGACCCGATCCTGCTCCACCAGGCGCTGCAACCAGGCCACGATATCGGTGACATTTTCCATGCGCCGCTTGGCCGCCGTCAAATCCTTGCTGGTATCCTTGAGCCACTGCTCATAACTGATCTCGTTGATCAAATCCTTCACCGCCGCCACCGGATCGCTGCGCTTGGCCTGATCGCCAATCGCCACCAACCAGTCGACGAACTGCCGCAAACGTTGCACGATGCGCGGCGCCATAAATTGCTCCAGCCCCAATTCGAAACATGCACCGAACAAACTGGTCTCCCGCTGGCGCGCGTACTGCGCGAGTTTTTCCAGGGTAGTGGCACCGATCTCGCGCTTCGGCGTATTTACCACACGCACGAACGCGGCATCGTCATCGGGATTCACCAGCAGGCGCAGGTAGGCCATGATGTCCTTGACTTCGGTGAGCGCGAAGAACGAAGTGCCGCCGCTGATAAAATACGGGATGTTATGCTCACGCAGCATTTTTTCGAATGCCCGTGACTGATGATTGCTGCGATACAGTATCGCGTAATCCTGAAACTTGCTGCGCTGCCGGTGCCGATGGTGCATGATATCGCTCACCACCCATTGCACTTCATGGTCCTCGTCCCGGGTACTGACCACCGCGATCGGGTCGCCGGGTCCCAAGGCGCTCCACAATTTCTTTTCGAACAAGTGACTGTTGTGGCCGATCAGATGATTGGCGGCACGCAGGATATTGCCGGTGGAACGGTAGTTCTGTTCCAGCTTGATCACTTCCATACGCGGAAAATCACTGGTGAGCAGCGCCATGTTCTGAGGTTGGGCGCCGCGCCAGGCGTATATCGATTGATCATCGTCACCCACTACTGTCAAGGCGCCACGCACGCCGGTCAGCAATTTGATCAGCGCGTATTGCATGCCGTTGGTGTCCTGATATTCGTCCACCAGCAGATAGCGCACCTGGTTCTGCCATTTTTCCCGCACGTCGGGATCGGATTGCAACAGCAGCACAGGTTCGCGGATCAGGTCATCGAAATCAAAGGCGTTATAAGTTTGCAGCAAACGCTGGTAAGTCTCGAAAATCGCCAGCACATGCGGTTGTATAGTATCACCGAGATCGGTACCCGGCGGCGCGTTCTTGATATGGGAGATCTGCCATTGCAGGTGCTTGATATCCTCGTCGGGCAACTGTTTGTTGACGAGAATTTCCCGGATCAGATTGGCGCAATCCTGAGTGTCGTAAATAGAAAAGCCGGAACGGCGACCGACTTTGGACAAGTCGCGGCCCAGGATACCCAGGCCCAAAGTATGAAAAGTCGATACCCTCAGTCCTTGACCTTGCTGCGCCGGCAACAGTTTGGCCACGCGGCTTTTCATTTCCCGAGCAGCCTTGTTGGTGAAAGTGACCGCGAGAATCTGGTTGCCGTGGTAACCGCATTGTTTGATCAGGTAAGCGATCTTCTCGGTGATCACGCGCGTCTTGCCGCTGCCGGCACCGGCCAATACCAACAACGGCCCGTCGATGTAACGTATCGCCGCGCGCTGGTGACTGTTGAGACTCTCTGCCACGCCCTTACCCCAAACCGGAAAGAGCGGCTATTCTAGCAGTGTACTCCGGGGAAAACAGGCAAGAAACGCCTGACTGCTCAGGCGGTTTCCATGTGCTCACCAAGGGCCGATGCTCATAAATTAACCACGCGATTTGGCGCATCGGGCGATAACTGGTATCATGGATGCAAATCCATAAAGCTACCGCGTTGATTCAGCATTAAATTCTGTGGCGATGCGGTACGGACCCAATGACTAAACGACCCATCATCTTCGGTGAAGTACTGTTTGACGAGTTTCCCGATGGCAGCTCCGTCCTGGGCGGCGCCCCCTTTAATGTCGCGTGGCATCTACAAGGATTTGGACTGAACCCGTACCTGATCAGCGCCATCGGCGACGACTTGCTTGGCAAGCAGGTATTGCACACGATGATCAAGTGGGGCATGGATACCTGCGGTATCCAGGTGGTTCCGGGAGGCGCCACGGGCCGCGTCAGCATTCAGTTGCAACAGGGGCAACCCAGTTTCGATATCCTGGACCAACAGGCTTACGATCATATCAGCGCGGAAACCCTGATGCTGCCGCGCACCGAGAACAGCGCCCTGCTTTACCATGGCAGTCTGGCGGCACGTCATGAGACCTCGCGCGCGGCGTTACAGACTTACATCCGGGAGTTACAACGCCCGGTATTCATCGATATCAATCTACGCGCGCCCTGGTGGCAACCCACGCTGCTCGAGGAGTTGGTCACAGCCGGCACCTGGTTGAAACTCAACGAACATGAATTGGCCGCCTGGCATGGCAAGGCGGCACTGCCCAGAAACCAATGGCTGGACAAAGCGCGTGAGTTGCTGCGCAGACATGGCTTGGAATTGCTGATTTTGACCCAGGGAGCGGCCGGGGCCGCGTTCATCAGCGCCGACGAAACCATCACCGGCAAGCCGCCGCTGGTTACCGAGCTGGTGGATACTGTAGGTGCCGGTGATGCATTCAGCGCCGTTACCCTGCTGGGTTTGATTTCCAATTGGCCGCATCAGCTCATACTGCAACGGGCGCTGGATTTTTCCGCACGCCTGTGCGCGATCCATGGCGCCACCACCCTCGACACTCAACTCTACAGCGGATGCCGCGCCTCATGGTAGCTGCCACCGCGCCCAAACATCCGCCCTTGTATATCGCTCTGGTCAGCGTGCATGGTTTGTTTCGCGCGGAAAATCCCGAGCTGGGCCGGGATGCGGACACCGGTGGACAAATCAAATATGTGGTGGAACTGGCGCGCGCCCTGGGACACCACCCACGGATAGCGCGCGTGGATCTGTTGACACGCCGAGTGATCGATCCGAAAGTGGATTCCCTGTATGGCGAGGCCCAGGAAGTCATCGGTCCCAACGCGCAGATCGTGCGTATCCCCTGCGGTCCGCGCCGCTACCTGCGCAAGGAAGTCCTGTGGCCCCACCTCGACGCCTTCATCGATAACGCGTTGCGTTATTTTCGCAGCCAGGGCCGGGTGCCGGATATCATCCACAGCCATTATGCCGACGCCGGCTATGTGGGCGCGCGCCTGACGCAATTACTGGGCGTACCGATGCTATTCACCGGACATTCACTGGGCCGGGTAAAACGCGAACGCCTGCTGGAACAGGGCTTGAAACAGTCGGCCATCGAAAAAAACTACAACCTGGCGCAGCGCATCGAAGCGGAAGAGATTTCCCTGGGCAACGCCGGTGCGGTGATCGCCAGTACGCACCAGGAAATCGAGGAGCAATACGCGCAATATGAAAATTATCATCCGCGGCGCATGATGGTCATACCTCCCGGCATCGACCTGGAGCGCTTTCATCCGCAGGCCGGACACGAGACCACGCAGATTCAAAAAGACGTTGATTTGTTTCTGGCCGAGCCTAAAAAACCCATGATCCTGGCGTTGTCGCGGCCCGATGAACGCAAAAACATCGCCGGTCTTATTAAGGCCTATGGTGAACACCCGGAATTACGCACCCTTGCCAATCTGGTGATTATCGCCGGTAACCGCGACGATCTGACCACCATGGAGAAGGGACCGCAGGAAGTATTGCTCAATATCCTCACCCTCATCGACCGGTATAATCTTTATGGTTCGGTCGCCTACCCGAAAACCCATGCTCCGGAGGAAGTACCGGCATTATTTCGCCTGGCCGCAAAACGCAAAGGCGTGTTTGTCAATCCGGCGCTCACGGAGCCGTTCGGGCTTACCCTGATCGAAGCCGCGGCCAGCGGCCTGCCGATCGTCGCCACCAATGACGGCGGCCCCAACGATATCATCGGCCATTGCCACAACGGTGTGCTCATCGACCCGCTGGACAGTCAACAGATCGGCAATGCCCTGTGGGAAATACTCAACAATCCCAAACGCTGGCAGCAGTACGCGCGTAATGGCATTACCGGCACGCGCAAACATTATGTGTGGCAAGGACACGTGGAGCACTACCTTACCCTGATCAACTCCCTGCTCAAACAGCGGCGCGCCACCGACATCACGTTCCGCGCCAAAAGTCGTCTGCCGGCCGTCGAACGCCTGGTAGTCTGCGATATTGACAATACCCTGATCGGCGACAACGAGGCGCTGGAGCGTTTGTTGCACCTGCTGCAAACCAGCAGCCTCAGTACCGGCCTGGCCTTGGTCACCGGCCGCAATTTAGCCAGCGCTTTGAAAGTCATCAAAGAGCATCGCGTGCCAATGCCGGATATTCTGATCACTTCCGTGGGCACGGAAATTTATTATGGGCACCACTTGGCGCAGGATCAGAATTTCGAACGCCACATCAACTACCGGTGGCAACCCGAAGCGTTCCGTGAAATTCTGGACAAAATACCGGGGTTGCGCTTGCAGACCAAGGAACACCAGGGTCCATACAAGATCAGCTATTTCGTGGATCCGGAGAAAATGCCCAAGGTTTCCGAAATCAGCAAGCTGCTGCGACGCAGTGATCTGCACGGTAAAATTGTCTTCTCCCATAATGCCTATCTGGACCTGTTGCCGGTGCGCGCATCCAAAGGCATGGCCATTCGTTATCTCGCCCTGCGCTGGGGCATCGAACCGGGTCATATCCTGGTATCGGGGGACTCCGGCAGCGACGAGGAAATGCTGGGCGGCAATACACTGGCCGTTGTGGTGGGTAACTACAGTCCGGAATTACGGCGCCTCAAAGGCAAACCCAATGTTTATTTCGCCAACGGCCACTGTGCGCAAGGCATCATCGAAGGCATCGAGCACTATGATTTTCTCGGGGACATCCACTTCCCCGATGATCTACCGTTTACCGGCGGAACCGGTGATGACACCGGCGCCACCGCTGGTCACGCCGACCCGCAAAGCGCGAGCGTCTAACGGCAGCTTTGAGCGCTGGCCATTACTTTTCACCGTCGACACGCAAATCCATTATGAATGACACCCTGATTGAACTGTTCCACAATAACAAAGACGAAATATTCGATCTGCTGCGGCATTACCTGAACCTCAACAAGAAATTTTTGTTGCACACGGAATTGTGGGACCACTTTCAGGAACTGTGCGCCGATTCGACCCAGAGCGATCCTCGCTGCATCCCGGCGCTGGGCAACACCATTGTCCTTGCCCAGGAGGCCGCGCTGGAAAAACCGTTTGTCTATCTGGTCATCCGGCCGCGCATCGCCCAGTGGCGCTATTTTCGGTTTCAGGTGGAGGCTCTGCAATTCGATGAAATCACGGTTTCCGAATACCTGGCATTCAAAGAACATCTGGTGGGCGGGGTCTCGGGCGGTGATGGCTGGAACCTGGAAGTGGACCTGGGACCATTCAATCGCGAGGTTCCAAAACTGAAGGAATCGCGCTCCATCGGTAAAGGTGTCGAGTTCCTGAACCGGCGTTTGTCCAGTCAGTTATTTCAGGAAATTCGCAACGGTGACAAAAAACTCCTGGTTTTCCTGCGCGTGCATCAGGTGCAGGGGCGGCAACTGATGCTCAATACCCGTATCGAAACCGTACCCGACCTGCAACGTGCCCTGCACCGCGTCGATGACTACCTGTCCACCCAGGACCCGGAGGCAGAGTGGGAGCAAGTAGGTAACGAACTACAGAAATTGGGGCTGGAGCCGGGTTGGGGACGCACTGTGCGTCAGATGCGCGACTATCTCTTATTGCTGGCTGATATTCTGGAAGCGCCGGACCCGAAGAATCTGGAAAAATTTCTGGGCCGACTGCCGATGATTTTCAAACTGGCCATACTGTCGCCGCACGGCTATTTCGGCCAGGCCAATGTGCTGGGGTTGCCCGACACCGGTGGCCAGGTGGTTTATATTCTCGATCAGGTACGCGCGCTGGAAAAGGAAATGCGCGCGCGCATCTATGAGCAGGGGCTGACTATCGAACCGCAAATACTGGTGATTACGCGCCTGATCCCGGAAGCCGGTAACACCACCTGTAATCAACGACTCGAGCATATTACCGGCACCGAGAACGCGAGCATTTTGCGCGTGCCGTTTCGCAGCGCGTCAGGCGAGATTCTTGCCCACTGGATTTCGCGTTTCGAAGTGTGGCCGTATCTGGAACGCTTTGCGCGGGAAGTGGGGCGGGAAATGTTCGCCGAATTCGGCAGCCGTCCCGACCTGATCGTCGGCAACTATTCCGACGGCAATCTGGTGGCGAGCCTGCTCGCGCAGGAACTGAAAGTCACCCAGTGCAATATTGCCCATGCCCTGGAAAAAGCCAAGTATTTGTATTCCGACCTCTACTGGAAAGAAAACGACGCTCAGTATCACTTTGCCTGCCAGTTCACCGCGGATTTGATCGCAATGAATACCGCGGACTTCATCATCACCAGCACCTACCAGGAAATCGCCGGCAAAAGCGATATCGTCGGCCAGTACGAAAGTTACAGCGCGTTCACCATGCCCGGCCTGTACCGGGTGGTCAACGGCATCGATGTCTATGACCCTAAGTTCAACATCGTGTCACCAGGTGCTGATGCGCAGGTCTATTTTCCGTACGACAGCGGCGAGGGGCGTCTTACTTCATTGCAGAAAGAAATTCACAACCTGCTTTACGGCGCCGACCAGGGAGACACCCGTGGCAGTTTCGCGCAAGCCGACAAACCGATACTGTTTACCATGGCGCGCATGGATCGG
>JAHECY010000203.1 GCA_024641505.1 Gammaproteobacteria bacterium | reverse complement strand
CGGTACCGACCTGCGCCTGTTTGGAAAACCGGAGTCTTTCAGCCGGCGACGTATGGGCGTGGCGCTGGCCACCGCGCCCACCGTCAATGAAGCCCGCGCCAAAGCACGCCAATGCGCTGACAAAGTAACACCGGTGCGGCCTGCATCATGAGCGGCGTCTTCCTGGATGTGGCATCGGTGACCTTGGGGGAGTTGGACCTCTCCCCTCTGGAACGCGCCCTCACGCCATGGCGTTACTACGACCATACCGCCGCTGCGGATGTCGGCGCGAGAATCAAAAACGCCGAAGTGGTGGTGGCCAATAAAGCGTGCCTGAATGCCGCCGCGATTGAACAGGCAACCAAGCTGAAATTAATCTGTGTCGCCGCGACCGGCTACAATAACGTGGATATCGAAGCTGCAACGCGACGGGGCGTGGCGGTGTGCAACGTGCGTGCTTATGCCACGTCCTCGGTGGTACAGCACGTGTTCATGGTCATGCTGAGTCTCATGGGCCGCTTCAACGAATACCAGCAATTGGTGAAAAGCGGCGGTTGGTCCCGCAGTGCACATTTCTGTTCCCTCGATTTCTCCTTTCATGAACTGGCCGGCAAGAATTTGGGCATCATTGGTTTTGGAGAGTTGGGAAATGGCGTGGCTCATGTGGCTCGCGCCTTCAATATGAAGGTACTGGTCGCTGCTCACAAAGGACGGGCGCCCGGAAACGGGCGCATGGCTTTTGAGCAGGTATTGCATAACGCGGATGTGATCAGCTTGCACTGCCCATTAAACGCCGCGACCGACCAGCTGATCGGTGCCGCGGAAATTGCCATGATGCAACCCCACGCTTTGCTGATCAATGCCGCTCGGGGTGGCATTGTCGATGAGCATGCCTTGTTGGCGGCGCTGCAGGACGGCCGCATCGGGGGTGCGGCTGTGGATGTGCTTACCAGTGAACCGCCGGTACAAGGAAACATCCTTCTGGACGCGAATTTGCCCAACCTCATTATTACCCCTCATATCGCATGGGCGAGCCTGGAATCACGCCAGCGCCTGGTGAACGAAGTTGCCGCCAATATTGGTGCCTACCATGCGGGCAAGCTGCGCAATCGCGTGAATGCTTGACGACGGGCACTCGAGAACAAAAGCGCTGAACCGATGTGGGGTCAGGCCGTGCCGTCAATCGCTGGTCGCCGGCGGGCGTGACCATCAGGCGTTACCAGCGTTGGCGCTACGGGACTCACCGTCGGTATCGACGGATCACGCTGGAAAGTTTCGGGTAAGCCAGCATCAATAACCCGGCAGCCGTTAATACGGCGCGGGTGGTGGTGAGAAAAACGGTGATGTTTTCCGGCAAATAGCGCTGTAGATCAATACCGGCCCCGAACGGTGATTCAAGTTCCCGGAGCAGCACTTCCAGCGCCCAGGTCGGCACCGCGCAATGGCTGGCGACGATAAGATATATCGCGGGGAAAACCGCGCACCACACTCCCGCCAGAAGCAGACCCTGCCGCCATGGCCACCTGCCATGAAATTGCAGGTTCAGCGCTGTTAATAGCGCCGCCACTATATGTTGTGCCAGGGTAGCTGGGTGGTAGTAAATTGCCCAGGTCAGTGTGCTAAAAGTGCCTTCAGTGTGACCTACGGCCAGCAGCGGTTGCGACAGCAGGATACGCAGCGCCTCGCCCGGATTTTGGGGCCACAGCAATTTGAATAGGCCAAAACTTGCTGCGATCGGCCACTGCACATGATTGATAACTTCGCGATTCAACAGCACCAGCACCAGCCATTCAACGATGATGATGCCGAGTAACACCACCATGGCCAGGATCGACACAGGATAGCGGCGATACAATGGGTATCCGCGACTCAGTAGTATCGGGTACGGTCCGGGCATGGTGGTGGGATATGCTGTTGACTCTGGCCTGTTAGCGTCCGGGTGCGCGAATTAATTAGGTTACATCCGTCATGGACGGAGATTTATCCGTCAAAGCGGGTACCCTTGGACTCTGTTGGTCCAGTGGTTGCGTGCCAAGCATCCGGCGAGAGTTTGGATTTACCGGGGGAATCCACTAACATGCAATCTGTATTTGCAGTTCAAATGCCTTCCACGATGTCTCTGCGGGATCTACGGATCCAGGAGTGTGTATTTTTGCCGACAATTCCATGGCGAGTGGGGTTCCGGGTCCTGGTACTGCTGGTGATTATCGGCACTGTCGGCCTGTTCTGGATCGAAGGCACCTACCGGACACTGGATCTGGAT
The DNA here is from genome assembly GCA_024641505.1 of Gammaproteobacteria bacterium. GTDB lineage: Bacteria > Pseudomonadota > Gammaproteobacteria > SG8-11 > SG8-11 > UBA6920. The sequence continues at coordinate 895 of JAHECY010000203.1, read as the reverse complement.
GCAATTCGCACCCGGATCGGACAAACCGGGCTATGGGCACCGCTGGCTTTTATCGGTTTGTATGTGTTCTGGCCACTGTTGTTTTTGCCGGCGGCTGCCATGACGCTGATCGGCGGGGCGCTATTCGGCCCGGTGCTGGGAGCAATGTACAGCATGACTGGCGCTTTATTGGGCGCATGCAACGCGTTCCTGGTCGCCCGTTACGTGGCGGGAAACTGGGTTTACCGGCGCTATCCCGGGCGCCTGGACCTGGTGCGCCAGGGGGTCGTGGCGCAGGGACTGATGTTTGTGATCTGGGCGCGCATGCTGCCTCTGTTTCCCTACAGTTTTCTCAACTACGCGCTGGGTCTGACGCCACTGAAGATCAGGCAATTTATTCTCGGTTCCCTCATCGGCATGTCACCTACTATCGTTGCCTACAGTTACCTCGGTTGGGCGGGCGGTGAACTGCTGGCACAGCGGGAACAATGGTTGTTCCGGCTGTTGACGGTGCTGGCGGTACTGCTGGTGCTGGTTTGGCTGCCGGCTTTTTATTGGCACCGGCGTCGCATTCAGCGTAACGGATAATGCAGCGACGGCAAGTAGAGGCTACGATACCTGGATGTCTTCCAATGTCGTATGGTAGAGCGACGCACTGGCGGATGTTGGCAGGCGTACCCGTACCAGCAAACCACCGTAGTGTGAGGTATCCAGGTCGATACGCGCGTGATGCAGTTCGACGATGCGTTTGACGATGGATAGACCCAATCCGGTGCCGGAGTGTCCGGGATTTTTTCCGCGGTAAAAACGGTCGAACACTTTAGCGCGATCCGCGATCGGAATCCCCGGGCCATTGTCCGCCACTTCCAGTTCCAAATAACCGTTTCTCTCGACCACCGAGACGTCCACTTTACCA
>JAHECY010000025.1 GCA_024641505.1 Gammaproteobacteria bacterium | reverse complement strand
CCTGGTCGCGATAAGTGCTGCGTTCCATGACCACGTCTTCGATCATGGACAGGGGAATCATTAACATAATCGCCAATAGCAGGATTACGCCGATCTTGATCGTAAATTGTCTGTTCATCGTTTTTCCTCACCTGTGAAATATGAGGACAGCCTAGGGCATGCCTGTGGGGGCTGGATGTGGATTGGGTGTGCTTTGTGTGTTGTTTAAGATATTTAACTGAAACTGGCTTCGGCGCTCGCCGGGGAACGCTCAGACACCGGGATTTTGCCGTAGTGGCAAGCAGAAATGCGCTTCAGCTCCCCCTTGGGGATGGTTTGATAGCTGGATAGTGCCACCGTGTAACTGGGCGACCTCTTGTACTAGACTCAAACCCAAGCCGGTGCTTTTGTTGCCAGTGTCCGGCCGGGGCAGAGAATAAAATCGTTCAAACACGCGACTCAGCGCATAATCTGGTATTCCGGGTCCGTGGTCACGTATGGTCAGGTGCCAATGCTGCTCATCCACGGCATCGCTGACCGTAATCACCCCCTTGGGTAAACTGAAGGCCAGGGCATTGTCCAGCAGGTTACTGATTGCCTGTTGCACCAGAAAGCGCTCCGCTTCGATTTTCGCATTTGTCAGCGCGGTGATGCGCAGTACCACTTGGCGCTGTTGCTGCAACGGGCTTTTGTCGTCGCACAGTTGTTGGATCAACGGTGCCGTAGCCACCGGCACGACAGTGGTCAATTTCTGCCTTTTTTCCAGTTCCGCCAGCTGTAGCAGTTTTTCGACGATCTGCCGCAAGCGCTGTGCTTCATTGGCGATATTATTGACAAACCGCAACCGTGACTGTTCAGGCATGTCGCCATCCAGCAGTTCCGCTGCGCCCTGAATCGCCGCCAGCGGGCTTTTCAGTTCATGGGTGAGGGCGTGCAGGTAGTTTTCGACATAGTCCTTACCTTCCAGGGCATCACGCATTTCGTCCATCGCTACAGCCAATTGCGCCAGTTCCTTCTCACGCAGGCGGGGTACGGCGACTCGTTTTCCCATGCGCACAGCCTGCGCGTACCGGGTTAATTTACGGATGGACAAGGTGAGCCAGTAGACAATGAGGATCAATAGACCAAATGACACGGTCAATAGCAACCAAATATTATATTTAATTGTCCGCACGGATTGCTCGAAGAACGGTTGCACGCTGGCGCTCGGTTTGGCCACGGTGAGAACCCCGATGATTTTTTGCTGCGCCTTGATCGGCGCTGCCACATGCATCACGCTACTGGTGTCGTCCAAGGGATCGGTGCGCGTGGTCCGAGCGCCGTATTTCCCGCTCAGGGTAAGATACACATCGTTCCATTGAGAGTAATCCGCGCCCACATGCCTGCCGGTCGAATCATAGACTACGATGCCGTTGGCATCGGTGATATAAACTTCCAGATTGCTGCTGGTTCTTTGCAGGGAATATATACGTGCCTCCAGGCGCCGGTTGTGGAATGCCATCATGCTGGAGCTGAATCGTCCCGTGTTGAGCGTGTCGGCGGAAACTTCCTGTTCCACGATTTCCGCCAACAGATTCGCCGTATCCACCAAAACCTCTTCCAGGGACTGGCGCATGCCCGGAATCAGCTCCGTGGTAACTGCTTGCAGAATAAACCAGATGGACAATCCCATAAGCAAAAAATAGGCGATAAAAAGCCGCAGGCTAAGGCTCATGAAAAGCGTTGCCTATGCTGTATCCAAGGCCGCGATGGGTCTTGATATACTCTCGACTTGGCTGCACCTTGCGCAGTTTGCTGCGCAAGGACTTGATGTGCGTATCTACCGCCCGGTCAAGGCTGGTTTCCGGTTGGGTCCATACCGTATTCATGATTTGATCCCGCGTGAAAACCCGTTCCGGTTGGCTCAACAGGTACTGCAGAATCAGGTATTCGTAGCGTGTGAGATCCAGGAGATGGCCATGTAATGTAATAGTGGCCCGTTGCTCATCCACGGTAAAGTCAAAAACTGTAGTTGTCGTGCCAGCGGACATTGTTTCCGATACTTGCACGACAGGTTCCCGAATCCGCCTTAAAATTGCCCTGACCCGCGATACCAGTTCGCGTGGACTGAAGGGTTTGGTTACATAATCATCACCACCGATTTCCAGGCCGATGATTCGGTCTAATTCCTCTCCCCGAGCGGTAAGAAAAATGATCGGTACCTCGGAAAAACGCCGAATCGCCTTACATATCTCAAAACCACTAGCGTCGGGTAAACCCACATCCAAAATCACCAGCGCCACATCACCGGCCTTTTGAAGATACGCCAACGCCTCCTGGCCCAACCGGTGCCACTGCACCGCAAAGCCGTCGGCCTCCAGTGCGTACACCACCGTGTCGGCTATTGCAGCCTCGTCTTCAACTAATAAAATTCTCGTCATAGCGGAGTCCTTGACAACCGGGATTGGTCGTCCGGGGTGGCGTCACAGACCTGTGTGACGTGCTCCATGAACTGCGACTGGCTGGTATATTCCAAGTCTCCCGCCGATGCCGAATAGTTGTAGCGACTCATGGTCCATGTGGCCCATCCGTTGGTATCAACGCAAACTCTTGATTACCCGCGGCGCAACCAGCAGGTCTGCACCATTCCAATACTTCGTGAGTCAATTCATCTTAAACAGCATCGATTGTGACGATTCCGCGGTGTGGATGCAATAAAATTTGCTCGTTATGGCGCAGCGGAACTCGCGTGCCAAAACGGGAAGGTCTGGTAAAAAACGGTTGCTTGATGTTAGCGGGGAAAGTGCTAATGTGCGATTCGTGCAACCGGGGGTATATATCTGTTATGATACGTTGTTTTCGGAAATATTGTGGCCACATGGAAACATCTCGCGTCCATGACGCATGCATCGGTGATCCATAAATCTGATATCGACAATACTGTTCACATTCGACCCCCCGACAGTGATATACCAGCCCTTCAATGCAAGAATTTAAACAACTACTGGTAGAGCATATTCCCGGCCTTATGCGCTACGCGATTGCGTTGTTGGGAAATTATAGTAGTGCGGAAGATCTGGTTCAGGATTGCCTGGAACGTGCGCTCCACAAGAGCGATCAGTGGGATCACAGCAGGGCGATGAAACCCTGGTTGTTTACCATTTTACATAACGCCTTCGTGGATGATCACCGCCGGCGCAGCGGTTCCCCTATTGTCAATGTGGACGCGGATGAAATCCTCCGTGCCATTGCGCCAAGTCAGTCGGATTTGTTGGCGATACGGGATTTGTGCCGTCAGCTTGCGGAATTAGCGCCTGAGCAAAGAGAAATATTGTTGATGGTTTCGCTCGAAGGGCTGGGCTACAAGGAGATCAGCAATATCATCGATGTTCCGGTGGGTACGGTTATGTCACGGTTACATCGCGCTCGCAAACAACTCAGTCTTCGTATGAATCCTGAGTCTCCCGTAACGACAGAGAAGTCCGGTATATGAGCGATCAAGAGCAAAAACTTGACGCCTTGCTGAACGCCTATGTTGATCGGCGGCTTGATGAACAAACGCGCAAGAAATATGCTGCATGGCTGGCATCTCAGCCCGAGGCTCAGGTTGAGATCGAGCAGTTCGAGAAGCTGAATATGGACTTGCGTATGACTTTTGGTGATCGACTGCGGGTGCCTGTGTCCGACCGGCTCGTGCGTGCGGTAAATTCTTATCCCGATCCCTCGCTCGTTAAAAAGGTGGGTGCCTGGTGTAACGCCAAAAAATACTTTGATATGCCCCATGTGGCGATTTATGCCGTCATCACTTTCCTGAGTCTGTCATTAAGCTTCTTCATATCCTTGAAATTCGTCGGTATGGTGCCGCACGCGCCGGGTTTCTACGCACAGATCGAGTCGCTGGCCCTGGACGCGCATCTGATTTATGCGCGTGAAAAGCGGCATGCCGTGGAGGTGCCAGCGAGCGACAAGGAACATATGATGAAATGGTTATCCGAACGCCTGTCTGCCGAGATCGGACCACCAGAACTTGAAAGCGTCGGCTATACATTCATTGGCGGTAGATTGCTGCCGTCGGCCGGAAAACATGCCGCGTTGTATATGTATGGCGATGCTCAAGATCGGCGGCTTACGCTTTATATACGGCTGAACGAAGGTAGTCACAGGTATCTCGCACCACAATGCAAATTGGACTATCCACAAGGACCCATCTGTACGTGGCAGGGCGAGAAATTGCTCTACTTTTTAATCGGTCCTCCCGATAACACCCATTTAGAATCCATCGCTCAGTTTACCGCCAAGCTAATGCATAAATAGTGTGCATGGTATTGTTAGATTGACCAAGGATACATTTTTCACCTCTAGATATATTTTTTTCTCTGCAGCAAATTTTCCATCGGAAGGAATATTTTTCTTTGCGCTTCGTATTACTTCCGTAGTGCTGCGCCTCCTCTAGAGGTTAATTATTGATGAATATCCAGGAGAAAAAAAATGTCTAAACGATTTCAACGGATTGCAACCATAGTCCCAATGTTGGTCCTATGCTTGGTCGCTACCACAGACCTTCAAGCCGCACCGGTGAGCGGCAGTCTTTCGGGATTTCAATCTATTAGTAGAATAAGATGTAGAAACGTAACATTAAATAAAAGAGTCACTGTTGTACCCACCATGAATGGAGAATGGAATTGCGAACAGGCGGGGCTTGTGGTGAATGCCGGCGATGTCATAACAGTAGAAATCCAGGAAACGGCGCAAGGCTTGATGCCCGACCGACCAGCGGCTGTTAGCGCTCTGGGTTCTCAATATCACGTCTTGCTGCAATGGGGGCAAGGTGTGGGGACGAATCTCTATTCTGTTTACCGCGCTCTGCAACCCGACGTGGCGCCGACTGCGGCCAATAAGGTCGCGGATACGGAAACTACCTTTTACCTCGATGGCAATGTGACACCCAACGTAACCTATTACTACGTGGTAACAGCAACCAACGACGCGGGTGAAAGCCGCCCGAGTGACCCGGTCACTGCCACAACCGATGCGGTGGTACTGGATCACACGCAGTTTTCCATGTCGTGCGCTCAAAACGGTTGCCATGATGGCATTGGCGCAACCGGAAAAGGACCCACGCATATACCTACATCTGAACAGTGCTTGCTTTGCCATGTCACGACCGCGTGGTTGCCGGCACGAATGGACCACACCGGTGTTACCGGCCTCTGTGGTACATGTCACAACGGAACTAACGCTTCCGGCAAGCCGCCAGGTCACTTTGTTGTTGCGCAGGACTGTAATGCCTGCCATATAACTGCGGCTTGGTTATCGGTCACTTATGTACATCAGACCAGCAATTACCCTGGGAATCATCGGCTTTATATGCCATGCGCCACGTGTCATCTCAACAACAGTACAGCGGTTGCCTATACGGCACCAAGCTTTGCCCCCAGCTGCGCAGGCTGTCATGCAGCAACCTATATACAGTCAGCCATAGCGCACAAGAACCAGCCGGTTGCCATCAATCAGGACTGCGGGCGGTCTGGCTGTCATCGGGTCTCGAGTGTGGCTTGGTAATTGTTGAACGGAAACGCTCACCCAGTAACACCGTGGGTGAGCGTTTTGGTACTAGGCCGCCACCTGGGGTTGACTTGTGGCTGCGGCCTTAGCTTTACTTTTCGCCGACATTTTTTTGCGCCTTTTTTTGGCCGGTTTGTTCAGAGCCTTTTCAATGCCGGTAATCGCTTTAATATAAGCGCTGGCCCTTTTCTGCAATTTCTTCAATTCCGTCAGTTCTTCATTGATGGCGGATTTTTCCGAGGAGGTCTTGGCCACCGACTTTTTGACGCCTACCAGCTCTTTCTCGATATCACGCAACGCTTTTTTGTGTGCGGCGCCACCTTCCTTCTTTACTTTATTGCTTGCAATCTTTTTCTTTTTCAGCAATGAGCCCCGTTTCTTGCCCAGCCGTTTGCTTTCCGTGGCCAGTTGCTTCGCGGTCTTGCTGGTGGTATCCACCGCCTTGTTCAAGTGGCCGGTCACAGACGCTACATTGGCAATTGATTGTTCGATGGTTTTATGCGCGATAGCGCTTTTTACCAGGGATACGGTTTTCTTCTTTGCAGCCATTGGATGGTTCTCCATTATTGTGAAATTTGTGTATTTCGATATGCATCATTGGTAATAGTAGCAAAAATCACGGCATTTTGCCCGTGTCCATGCGGCTGCTCGGGACCTGGGCCGTCCCCTGACACGATTTGCGGTACTTTCAGAAGCGCGGGGTGTGCCATTGGATCGTATGCGCGATATTTTGCCTGCAGGTTTTGGCGTGACGCCGATTGAGAAAGAAAGCACGCGCCAGTCCGCGGCGTAACTGAGCATCATCACGATAGCGGCATTGCAACCGGGAAACAGAGCCGTCAAACAGCGGTTTCGCCCGCTAAATGACCTCTAGGAACGCGGCAGTTTCCGGAGTCAAGGACCGGGCAACGAAAACCGGATACTGACTCAACGGCGTCGTTCCATGGCACTGGCAGGGCAATGGGCATTGACCCTGCGTGAAGGCAATGGTACGCGTTGGCATTGTGATGATATTTCGCGGGACTGGCGGGGTGTTTGCGTGGTGGGTGGCGTTTCGCCGTAAGCGGATTTGTACGCAATAGGTGTGCGGATACAGGCAAAATCCGATTTTTCCCGCGTAACAGAAAAACATGCGGGTCACTGTCTATCGGCGTACGACGCTGGAATCCCGAGCGCTGAAATTACCGACGCTGTCGGTGGCCAGGACGGTGATGATGTGCGTGCCCGGAGAGAGACGGCTGCCGACAATAAAGGTTTGTGCTTGTAACCCACCATTGATATAAAAATTCCCGTCAAGCCAAAATTCTACACTAGCCAACGACAATTCCTCGATGGTTGCCATTACCGTGAATTGTTCGGTACCCACCACGGTGCCGTCCGGCGGAAAGATGTTGCTGATGCGTGGGGCGGTGTTATCGAAATACAGGGAAAATTGTCCGTTGCGGGAGTTTCCCGCCTTATCGACCACCTCAACGGCGATGCGGTGGGCGCCGTCGTTGAAAGTCGCGGTGTCGATGACCCGGGCGGCGTTGGCGACATCGCCCGCGGGTCGGGGTGGCAGATCGTCGATGCCAAACAGAATTCGGTCCAAATTGACATCGGATGCCGTGGCGCTGACGGTGAGCATGCCCCCGTGATAGGAGCCCGGCGCAGGCGCGGTGGCGGTGAGTTCCGGGGCGGTATTGTCCAGGGTCATGGGAATTTCCGCGCTAAATGTTCGGTCGGCGGCATTGGTGCCGGTGACCCACAAACGGTGCCGGCCGTCGGGAAAGCGCGTACTGTCGAAAGTGAATTGCGCGGTGGCGTTACCCGCGGTGCCGGCGACCCGCGTATTATCGACATATAATTCGACCGAGCGCAGCGGGGGCACGCCCGATGCGACCGTGCTGACGGTAACGCTGCCGCCCAGAAAACTATCCGGCGCCGGTTGGGTGATACTCAAGGCCGTGGCGCTGCTGGTAATTACAATACCGTGGGTTACCTGAACCGTCGTTCCCACCAGATTGGTGGCGCGCGCGGTCAGCGTATGCGGGCCCTCCGCATAGCTGTCGGCATCGAGGGTAAAAGTAGCGGCGGAGGGATTCGCGGCGCTTCCCGCATACGATTCATCCACTAGAAAATCCACGGATGCCAGCCCGATGACATCGTTAACCGTTACCGCGCACCGGTATTGTCCATAGATGGTGGTGTCCGCTGCGGGTGACAGTTGCGTGATCACCGGTCCGTTCTCATCGAGGGCTATGAGGGTCGCATTGCCATAAATCGGGGAGCCGGAGTTGTTCAGCCGCAATGCCAGGGTCACCAGCATCGCGGCATCGATTCCGGAATGATTGGCATTACTTTGCGCATACTTGAGCAGACTCACCGCGAGTCCATGACGGTACAGGTCCGTGGAAACGGTAATGCCGTCCGGAAGTATTGTTGTCGATGAACCCCTGCCATTCAGCACCCCATCGAATTGCAGATCGTCATAGGCGTAACGGGTGAACGCCAGGGAAGAAACGAGCTGCCCGGGATCGCTGCGCCCGGAATTCAACGTCGTTGTCAGTTGTGAAACGGCAGCCACCAGCAAACCATGGGTCTTCTCGGTGGAGAGGGTGGTGCCGGTGGCGCCATTGGTGAATCCCGGACTCTCCGGCCTGGAGGTGACGACGGGCAGGCCAACGATGGCGTCAATTTCACGGTTAGCCTCCTGCAGGGCCTGGGAGGCGGTGCTGCCGGTACGGGACAAGTAATGCGCCAGCGCGGTGGCCAGTGTCGTCCAGTGGGTCAGGTGCGCTGTATTGTTGGTGCCTTCCATATAGTTGATTACGGCAAACAGCGGTTGATCGCGCGGCATGGCGACATTGGCGCCATCGACCTCTTCGATATAGCTGCCTTCCCCGGCCTCGACCATGATCGGTCCCGAGGGCGTGTACAGATTGATGCTGTATCTGCCCTGGGCGTCACTGTGACCGATGGCGAGTAACTCGCCCTCGCCCTCGGCGCCGGTAAACCGGAATACCCTGAGGCTGGCGTTGCGCGATGGGCCAAGATCGATCACCCCGGACACATTGCCGCCGGGTGCCGCCGTCGCGGCCGCGTGTTCTCCGCTCTGCGTTCCGCAGCCCACCGTCAGGGTAATGAGAATGATGATCGGTAATAACGCCTGCATCACGGTGGGTCCGTCAATGCGTTCGCAATTCACAGGTCACGCCGATACTGGGCGCGGTGCACCAGACCAGGGTGCGCCATGCGGTGTTACCCAGTTTGTCGCTGGCTGCCTGTGTGTTCGAAGGGGAGATTACCGGGTTATCACATGCCGGTAACGGCGTGTTATTGGTTGACGTCGGCCGAGGTGAGGTAAACGACCAGGCGACAATAGGATCACTGGCGACCAACGAACCATCGATATACACCGCCGCCAGCCCAACGCCTTGATCGGTGGAAATGCCGTTGACGGTGCAGCTTCGCACCAGCGACTGACAGGTGGCGCAGGTAGGCGGGTCCAGGTTGGGGACGAGAGTGGCGCTGGTGCTCGGGGGAGTGGCATCGAGCATCACCGTCACGCTGTGGGTGCTGGTGTTGCCCGGTGCATCGGTGGCCACGATGCTGATGGTATGTTCACCGTCATTTTGCAGACCGGCGGTGCCGGTGATGACATTGGGATTGCTGCTGGTCACCACATTATAAAGGGTAACGCCGTTTTCGGCCGAGAACCGCAGGGTCACAGGTGACAAATCGGTAACCGCGGCCCGCACCTCCAGACTGTAAGTGGTCCAGGTACCGGGATTGGGCAGCACATTGCTGATCACCGGGGGTGTGTTATCGATGTGTATCGGATGGGTTGCCAGTGTCACATTGCCGGCGCCGTCTTCACCCTTGATCCCCAGCGTGTACGGACCGTCGGTAACCAGAGTGGAATTGATGTCCAGGTTTGCCTGGGAGAGATCGGCCGCAAAACCCAGCGAAACGCCGTCGAGAAAATATTCAACCGCCGTCAAATGGGCATCGGTCACCACCGCCGCGGCGCTAAACGTGCCGGCAAGAAAAGCATCCGCCAACGGCGTCAGATTGCCGACGATCGGCGGTGTATTATCGACAGTCATAATGATGTCCGTGGTCAGTTGATAATCCACGGTATTGGTTGCGGCGATGCGCAGGGTATGGTCGCCGTCGTCATAGTTGTTGCTGTCGAAACTCATTTGCGGTGCGGTTACATCGTCCGCCGTGCCGAGATGTTGCCCGTCGACACTGAAATCGACGTGTGTCAATCCGGCGGCGTCGGTGACCGTTGCCGCCGCCGTGATCGTGCCTCGCACCAGGCTTCGGTCGCCGGGTCGGACATCCGCAATCACGGTGGACCGGTTGGCAACAAGAATGGCCCGGTTCGCCACTTTGCTGGAACCGGCAAAGTTGGTGGCGCGAAAACTCAGAACATGCCTGCCGTCCGTCAGCTTGGTACTGTCTATGACCATGGCCGGCGCGCCGCTATCGGTTGCCATCCCCAGGGAAACGCTATCGACCAGAAATTCCACGGACGCGACGCCCACGATGTCGGTGACGTCGGCGCTGGCCGGGAATTTGCCGAATACCGTGACTGCATCTTCGGGGCGCAGCACCGTTAACATGGGGCCGGTCTCATCGATCGGGGTGGTTGCCGCGTCACCGAACACGGCAGCCTCGGAATCGTTTAAGCGTCTGGCGGTTTGCAGCAGCCGTTCCGGAATGATGCCGCTGACGTTGCGCGTGGAATGCGCCATCTGCAACACGCTCACCGCCAGAGCATGGCGGTATATCTCCGGTGACAGGGCGATGCTGCCAAAGGCCAAAGCACCCGATTCCCCCTGACCGTCGAGCATGCCATCGTGGCGGATATCGTCATAGGCTAATTGGGCAAAGGCGATTGATGAAAATTTTTCATGAATCCTGGATTGGTTAATCGTACTTGCCATCGCAGTCCACGCTGACAACCCCGCGGCGAAAAAACCGTATTCGAGGCCGGGACCGAGGTAGAAGTTACGTCCGAGAATGTCGGTAGGATTCACCGGCGTGGTCGTGGTGATGTCCAAGCCGAGCAAGGCGCTGATTTCTGCATTGGCCGCGGTCACCGCCTGCATTGGCGCAGCGCCGGTCCTCAATTTATATTCCGCCAGGCCGGCGGCGACCGTGGTCCAGTAGGTGGCATGAACGGTGATGGTCTGGCCGGCGATGTAGTTGCTTACCGCCCGCAGTTTCTGTCCCGCCTGCAAGGGCACGGTACTGCCGCTGGCTTCTTCCAGGTACTGGCCACCGGTGACCTCGATGATTACCGGTTGGTCCGCGTTGAATAACGCGATGGTGTAATAGCCGGCGGCATCGGTGACACCCTCACCCAGTAAGCGTCCGGTGTCGCCGCTAAAGGAATAGACGGCAACTTCGCCATTGACGATCAAACTGTCGTAGGCGAGGCCGGACGCCGTGCCCGACGGGATAGCCGACGCCAGTTTATCGAGCGCGTTGCTGCAGGCAACCGTCATCATGATCAATCCCCCAACTGCCAAATACCGCATGATCTTCCTCCCTGTGTATCGAGTCGAAACTTCCGTGTGTGGTCTGGTTCGGATTTAAAATAGTGGTGTGATATCTGCTATTTTTATTTAAGTTTTCCAGTATCGCAATGGTAACGGTGAAAATTATAGGCCAGAAAAAGATAATCAACCAGAATGTATCTGATGCGGCGGTTGTGAATAACCAAATCTTAAGGGGGAGGTTACTCTTGATGGTGAGTGCGCGGAAATCCGCACAGTCTCGGACAGACCGCGGTTAACTTACGCACTTTTAATGATTGAAATAGGGGGTGGCCAGTGTGAGCATGTTTGGAGCCCGTCTAAAGCTGCGGGCGAAGCGGAGGCACCGTGGTATACCTGGCCACCGGTTAGCGCAACGGTGTCGGCACACGTTGCGTAATCACCATCGATTCCACGACGGAAGGTGCGTGCTCCGGCCTCACGCCGGGGTATAGATCGGCAGTTCGAAGGAGAAGGTGGTGCCTTGGTTGAGGTCGCTTTTGACTTCGATATTGCTGTCGTGAAGCTCCAGCATGCGTTTGGTGATCGCCAGACCCAGCCCCGAGGAGGCGGATTCCTGGGTGCGACTCTTGTCGCCCTTGTAAAAGCGGTCAAAGATATAAGGTAATTCCTCCTGCGGAATGCCGATACCGGTATCGCTGAGTTCCACGGCGATCACGCTGCCCTGGGGCCGGACCTTGACCTCGATGTTACCGCCTTGGGGCGTGTGGCGCAGGGCGTTTTCGATGAGATTTTCCAGTACGCGTTCGATCATGGCGATATCGCCCTTGATAAACGGCATTTTCTCCGGCACCTGACTGCGCAGCGCGATGCCTTTTTCGGTGGCGCGCAGGTGAAATTTCTGCACCACATCCTGAATCAGTTCCGGTAGATTGAACGGTTCGGTTTTGATCATGGTTTCTTTGGCGTCCAATTTGGCCAGTTCAAACAATTCCTGAACCAGTTTATTCAAACGCAAACAATGTTGCAGGGCGATATGCAGGTAATGCTGCTGTTCCGATTCGTTGAGCTGTTGTTTTTTCAGCAACAAGGTCTCCACATATCCCTGCAAGGTCGCCAGTGGCGTGCGCAAGTCATGGGACACATTGGCCACCAGATCACGGCGCAAGGTGTCGACGCGACGCAGTTCCTGAATGTAGCTGTCGATACGCTTTGCCATTTCAAGAAAGGTATTGTTGAGCTGATCGATTTCATCGCCGGGATGGGAGCGATACGGCACCTGAGCGGTAAGCCGTTCCAGGGAAGCGCCTTGCCGGAACAAGGCCATGGCATTGGACAATTGACGCAGCCGTCCGGTCAGCCAGGCGAATACCAGCAAGCCCGCCGCCAGGGAAAACAGGGAACCGGCGACGATCAGCCAGGTGGTCAGGTTCAGGATATAGCTGGTGGCGAGCATGTCGATGACATTGTCGTATTCTTCCCCACCCAGAATCACATAGAGATAGCCCTGCAGTTTATCGCCGTCGGTGATCGGGTGCACGGTAAACACTTTTTTACGGGCGCGGTCCCGAGGATCGTCCCCCAATAAGGGACCGTGGGGCTTCGCCGCCAGGAAACGCTTGATGGGCGCCAGGCTGACATGCGGGCGCTTTACCTTGCCCGGTTCGGCGGAGTAGGACAGGATCTCGCCTTGGGTATCGAGCAAATAGATTTCGATACTGGGATTGAACACCATGAGCTGATGAAATGCGTTTTTCAGGGCATCCTGGTTGATGGTGTTATTGCGCATCAGATCCAGATCAGCGACGACGTGTTTGGCTACATCGAAATTGAGTTTTTGGTTGACTTCCTGCTGGTACATGGTGGTCGCGTAACGAGTGACGAACACCATGAAGATTGCCACGAGCAGAAACAAAGCCAGCAGCACCAGGGCGAGTTTAGTGTATAGGGAGCGCAGCATGATATCAGCCCATCAGTTCATCGTTGAATTTGTAGCCCACGCCCCATACCGTCAGTACGTAGCGCGGATTCGCGGGGTCGGCCTCGATTTTTGCCCGCAGGCGATTGATATGGGAGTTGACGGTATGTTCATAACCGTCGTGGCCATAACCCCATACCTGATCCAGTAGTTGCGTACGTGAGAATACCCGCCCCGGATGCCGGGCGAAATAATAGAGAAGATCAAATTCCTTGGCGGTCAGCTCCACGGGCTTGGCGTCGATCTGCACCAGGCGTTTCTGGGTATCGATGTGCAAGCCGCCGATTTTTAGGATTTCCTCATTGCGCTCCTTCTCGGTCCCGAGGTTTTCCGCGCGCCGCAGAATTGCCTTGATACGCGCCATCAGCTCCTTGATGCTAAACGGCTTGGTGACGTAGTCATCGGCGCCCAGTTCCAGACCCAGCACCCGATCCAGTTCCGAAGATTTTGACGTCAGCATCAGTATTGGGGTATAGGCATCCCGGGCGCGAATGCGCTTGCAGATTTCCAGACCGTCCAGGCCGGGCAGCATGATGTCGAGGATCACCAAATCGTATTTCGTTTCACTGGCGGCCTGCAGGCCCTTGATGCCGTCCAGGACCAGGGTGCTGCGATGCCCCAGGTCCGCCAGGTGCATTTCCAGTAATTTGGCCAGATCCAAATTGTCTTCGATGATAAGAATATGCGTGGACATCAGGGTATAACTCGCTAATTTAATGAAATATTAGCGCCAAGATATCACGTATTCATCACACCGGTAAGCGTCAACCGCCTCGTGGGCGAGAGGTCACGGGCCGCTACTGGGTATCCTGTTACAAACCCAATCCTTAGCTTTAGCCGGGACGCGAAGCATGCAGGGTAATATCATGCTCTTGCGCTGAGTTCCACGGCGTCGTCGCTTGGCGTCTCAGTGAGGGAAAAATGGTTATCACCGGACGCGTACTAGTGACCGGAAGGGGCACGATAGACCAGGCTTTGCGGGTGGAACGCCATCCAAGCGAACCAATAGCCTGTGATACTGGGGAACTCTTTGCCGAGACTGTCAAGGATGCGGGCCGCATGGGCGTGGGCGTCATAGACCACGGTCAGAGTGCGCGTGCCGAGTCGGTCGACAACGGGAGTACCTGCTTTGGCCAGTTCAACCAAGGGATAGGCTTTGGTGATGGAGCCAATGCGTACGCCGATGATGACCTCTTTCGGATGGAAGCGCGGATCGTGGTGTGCCACGGGAAAATACAAATTATCGTTACTGGCGTAGTCACCGTAAGGAGAGTGCCGGTAGTCGCGTCGCTGTATAGCACATTGCCGCTGAGTATCAGCTGCATTAGTGCGTATGACGGGTAATATGTTACATTGATTAGCGGAAGTTGGAGATCAACAGAAACTTGCCATCTTTCGTCTTGGAGAAGGTCAGGCCAAAGAGGAAGTATTGGCAGGCGCGTTTATCATCGGCATTCTTCGCCATTGAGGCCACGGAATAGTATTCACCTTCTTTAAGCACCGAGGTAGTGACTTTGAATTTATCCCCGAACTTCTCATAAAAGGCATATGGGCTGAGCGGCGCACGACCCTGGTCGTCGCACAACTCCTCGGCCATTTCGAAGCTGTTGTCAAACAGGGCGGTCGTTAAATAACTGCTGGGATCGCGCAGATCCTGTTCAATTTGTGCCTTAGGCGTACTGGTATCCGCGCCCCCCAGGCCATCAGGGTGGACATAAGAGAGGATTTTATCCAGATCCTTGTTGTGGATCGCAATGATAAGGTCACGATAGGTTTTTTCCAGCTGCACCAGTTCGGTTTTATCGATCGCATGGGCGTTGCAGACAACTAATCCCAGCAACATGATCGTGACAGTTCTCAAGAACATACCTTTTCCTTTATCTTTCTCCAGGTTCCATGGCTACCCCCGGGCGCTTCTCTATACCGGTTTGATCTGGAGCCACGCATTGGCATTTTCAGGCGGCTATTGTCGCATTCAGTTACCGGTAACACAAATCCAAGAACGTGAATTTTCATCTTCGTTGAACCGTATGAGCTGCTTACTGCCATGGAAAAATATACCGTCATAATGTCGTGCTGCCGGCATGGGTGTGCGCATAGCGTGGGGCTGCAAATGTAGCGAGAATTAGCATTTGAAATCAGCCCGCGATTTCGCCTTGTGCTAAACTTCGACGTTGGTTCATCGGTGCCCCGAGTTATCCACGTTATCGGAGTTTTCGGGAAAATCTTGCGTGACATGGGCAAAATGTGACTATAAAACCTATGCAGTGTGTTGTATATAAAAGTTTAAAAAAACAGGGGTATTATCTGTATCTGGATGCCCAAAAAGATCCGGAAACCTTGCCGGAAAAATTACTGGAATTGTTGGGGGCCATGGAGAAAGTCATGGACCTTGAGTTGGCCCCGGAAAGAAAGCTCGCGCAAGCGGATGTGTCAGTGGTCCTGGCGCAGGTTCATGCCCAGGGTTTTTACTTGCAAATGCCACCACGGGATTATCAGCCTGATTGAAAAACGTACTCACGAGCGAACGGTGTACGTTACATTTGTTAAAAGTTTTCCCCAGAAGCTGTGGATAACTATGTGGACGAATTGCTTAAGACGTCCTTATCGCCGCGTTCTTGTTGGCTCTATGTCAAAATGATTACGTATTCATCATTTTTATTTTGCTATAGAAAACAGTTAGATAGCGTATTATATAGTAAGTATATCGGAAATATGACGCCTCTATGTCCAAAGAGTGACACTCGCCTTCAGCATGTGAATAGATGCGGATCAAGTTTGGTAATTTGTGTCAAGAGATTTTGATTGGCAACTGGCGTTTTACTGGGCAATCTATCGATGTTTAATCTCCCTACGGCTCCTCTGGAGTGGCGTGAAGGCGTGCCGCGCCATCGATTGTATGACGACCACTATTTCTCCGACCACAATGGGTTGGCGGAAACCCGTTACATTTACTTGCAGTGCAATGGGTTGCCGCAACGCTGGCAAGGCGTCGACCAGTTTACGGTGGGCGAGATCGGATTCGGAACAGGTCTAAATTTTCTGGCAACCGTGGATTTGTGGTTGCGTCAGGGACCGCCAAACGCGGTTTTACACTACTTCAGTGTTGACAAATATCGGGTCGCTCCCACCGATGTTCGGACCACGCTATTACCCTGGCCCGAACTCGGTGACGTGATGGAACATTGGTTGGCCCGGTTTCCTGAGCCCGTCAATGGATTCCACCGCCGGGAGTTGTGGCAGGGGCGTGTTATCTTGACCTTGGCGTATGGCGAGGCTGCTGATTGTCTGAGCGCGTTACGTGGGAGTATCGATGCCTGGTATCTGGACGGTTTTGCACCGGAACGCAATGCCGATGCATGGCACGACACGGTGCTGGCCCAAGTGGCCCGGTTAAGCCGGGAACACACGACATTAGCATCGTTTACTGTTGCGGGAAAGATACGCCGGTGTTTGGCGTCCCATGGCTTTGCATTAACCAAAGTACCGGGCTTCGGCAACAAGCGTGAGATGCTCACGGGTAGGTTTACCCGAGTCGCCCGATTCAATAGTAGCGCGCCTTGGTTTCACTATGCGGCATCCCGTGTGCCTTTAGATGCGCCAGTGATCGTGATTGGTGCGGGCGTGGCCGGCTTGTCCGCCGCTTGGCACTTGGCGATGCGTGGTCGCCATGTCCAGCTTCTGGATACTGAAACTACGCTGGCCACGGGTGCCTCCGGCAACCGGGCCGGACTGGTGATGCCGCGCCTCAGCCGGGATGGTGGTTTGGAAACGCGTTTCTACCTGTCGGCTTTTTTGCATGCGGTACATCAGTTTCAGGCATTGGCGGATAAATACGCGGATTTCCTCTGGCATGGCACGGGTTTGGTGCAAATGTTGCCGTCAGCGCAGGCCCAGGCATTGTTGAACTTGGGGTTACCGGATTCCCTGCTGCGTGAGTTGGACCAAGCCACGGCCAGTCAGCATGCGGGTCTGGGGTTGGCGTCGGGCGGTTTGTTGCACCCGGCGGGAGGGTGGCTGGATCCCGCAGCGTTATGCCGATGTTTATTACATGACCAGGCGGGACGCATAACCGTGCGCACCCAGGCAAGAGTATCCCATTTGACCAGGGATAACAGTAAATGGTCGGTTCAATGTCACGATGGCGCATGCCATGTGGCTGATGTAGTGGTACTGGCCAACGGTATTGGTGCGGGCGACTTTATGCCGCAGCACTACAGTACCTTAACGGCAAGCCGCGGGCAGGTAAGCTATTTACCCGCGCGGGCATTACCAGGGTCTTTGCGCCTGCCCGTATGTGGCAACGGCTATATTACGCCGGCGGGTCAGGGAGGTGAGTATTGTATCGGCGCCAGCTACCACGCCGATGACCTGACGTGTACGCTTCGTAACAGTGATCATGAAGCGAATTTTCAGCAGGCACAGACGCTGTTTTCAGGCCCTCTTGGCGCACCCGAGCACTGGCAAGGCCGAGCTGCCATTCGAGCCACGACGCTCGATCATTTGCCACTGGTGGGGCCGATGCCGGATTGGCAGACCTGGGCAGTTGATTACCAGGATCTGCGCCATGGCAAGGCGCCACACTGCTATCCATTGGCTACCTATCAACCAGGGCTGTTTATCAGCTCAGGTCATGGGTCCCGGGGCATTGTTTCCAGCGTGCTTGCCGGGGCCTTGCTTGCTGATTATCTGGACGATTCCCCCCGTTGTCTGCCGTCCGATGTGGTTGCGGCGCTGCATCCGGGGCGTTTTCTGATTCGTGCTGCTAGACGCGGGACTCTGGTACAATATCCAGCCAATAACCAGGCGCACAAGGGGAATGTATGAAATTGGACGCCACGGAATTGCGGGTTTTGGGTTGTCTTATCGAAAAAGCGATGACGACGCCGGAATATTATCCCATGACGCTAAACGCATTAACCAACGCCTGCAATCAGAAATCGAATCGGGATCCGGTGCTGAATCTGAGTGAAGCGGATACCCAAAATGCCTTGGGGCGACTTATCAGCAAGCACCTGGTGATGGACAAAACGGGGATTGGTGGCAGGGTTCGTAAATTTGGCCACCGGTTGACCGGCACCTTAAGTCAGGAAATGGATTTTTCCGCGGGTGAGCTGGCAATCTTGGCGGAATTGATGTTGCGCGGGCCACAAACAGCCGGCGAACTTCGAAGCCGCGCCCAGCGCATGCATGCGTTCGCGAATTTAGATGAAGTCTTAGAGCTCTTGACACAGCTGCACCAGCGGAATGGCGTCAGCTATGTGGAAGAATTGCCGCGCGAACCCGGACGTCGCGAGAATCGCTTCCGGCATCTGCTGGGAGATGATCAGGCACCGGAGAGTGCGAACGTTGCGGTTATGACAAATAACAGTCCAACCTCCCGGACGTCCGCCGGTCTGGAACAACGTTTGGCGGATCTAGAGCAGCGGGTTGCGCAGCTCGAAACCTTGATCGGGCAGACTCCGTCTTAGCAGGGATTGATGGACGCGCCTGGCAAGTGCGTGTAATTTATTTTCATGCACCGTTACAGTTCAGGCCATATTGAGATGGAACTTTTGTAAATGACCGCGCCGATAGTGATACCCCCCGAAAAACTGGCACCGACGACACTGCGTAAGCTGGTGGAAGAATTTGTGAGTCGTGATGGTACTGACTATGGTTGTCAGGAAATATCATTGGAGATAAAAACGGAACAGGTCCTGGAGCAGGTGCGTGCAGGTCAGGTCATTGTGATATTCGATACCGCAAGTGACAGCTGCAATCTCATCACCAGTACCGAGGCACGCCTGTGGCACTTGGGCGGTGGAGGGAAAGCGTGAATTGGTGGGATAAAATACTCGGTACCAAAATGAGTACCATGCATGGTCGGCACCTTGGTGCCATGTTCAGTGCAGCCATCGAACATATCGAATCCCTGGGCAGAGAATACCTGGGGCGTGAAGATACGGCATTGGCTCAGCAGGCATTTTTCACCGCTACCTTTACCGTGCTGGGGTATCTCGCAAGAAACCATCCCCGGGGGGCGGATGTAGAAACGGATATAACCGGTCAAATCATGGAACGAATGCAGTTGGACGGAACCCGGCAACAAGCCGCTTTGGATTTATTTGTCCGCGGGCAACAGCCGGAATTTTCGTTACAAGAAGTGCTGGGAAATTTTCGCGACACCTGTCGGCACCGACGCAATCTTCTTCATATGTTTCTGGAAATTCAAATCACTTCCGTCGTTGTGCACCAGGGCGAGATGGTCGCGCCGGAATACGAAGAACTGAGATACATCGGCAAATCCCTGGGATTCAGCATTTTTGATATCGACTATTTAATTGAGCTGGTACAGGCGCAGCAGTTCTATGCGCAAGGCGGGCGCGGTGAATATGCAATCTCCTCTTTTAAAGTGCCGACGCCGCTGTCCGGATCTTATGAGGTGTTAGGGGTCGCGGAGTATGCGACCGATCGCGAGGTTACCGCTGCTTACCGGCGCCTGATGAATCAACATCATCCCGATAAACTCGAGGCGCTCGGTGTCTCCGAAACAGAAATGCGCGAGGCTACGGAGAAAACCCGGGAAATAAAAGTGGCCTACGACGAAATTATGCGCGACCGTGCGGTGGATAAAGATACCGATCGCAGCGAATTCAATTGATTCTCAGAATTTTAAAAGCTTCATTTTTATTACTAATTGAATCCTTAAGATCCTTTCATAATTAAGTGGTTAATGGTGCTTGCAAAGTTTGTTGGCCAGGCTATAGTAATGTCCTTTCCTGCTAATTTGTATAGGAAAATCAATTAAATTTTATGGGGTACGGAATATGACAGCGGAAGATGTTCAAGACGATATTCGCATGCGGGACCTATGGTCCAACAACATGCTGTTAGCAGGATCAGCTACAGTAGTTTTGAGTATCCTGTG
Source organism: Gammaproteobacteria bacterium (assembly GCA_024641505.1). Classification (GTDB taxonomy): domain Bacteria; phylum Pseudomonadota; class Gammaproteobacteria; order SG8-11; family SG8-11; genus UBA6920. Next base: position 25,182 of record JAHECY010000025.1, on the reverse strand, counting down.
GCCCGTAGTAAATCAAACTGGTTCTCTGGTGTTGCTGGGGGTCATCTCTATTCTTTGGATAGGCGCCGTAGGTGTATTGATTATGGCGATTTCGCGCTGGCTGAGATTGCGCAAAACCGTGCGTAATAAGACCGCGAATCGGGAATGGTTGCAAAAATCCGGTTAGATGCGCGCTTTGATGCCAGTCAGTAGCGGGTAATAGTAACTTCGTTGTCGGCGCCGCGCATGACATCCGCGTAGTGTACGGCATAACTACCCTTGCGTCGGTCGCTGAAAAACAGCCGCAACGATTCCGCGACCACAGGAAATGCCAGTTCCTGCCATGGAATCTCCTGCTCATAAAACAAGTTAACCTCCAGGCTTTCCATGCCGGGAGCGGCGTGGCCGTGTCGCAAATTGCCGCGAAACATCATGTAGATTTGATCGATATGGGGCAGGTTGAACAGGCCGTACAATACCATGTCGTCGACAACGGCGTGAGCTTCTTCCAGCGCCTCACGCGCGGCGCCAGCCATGGAAGTTTCACCATTTTCCATGAACCCCGCAGGCAGGGTCCACAGGCCATAGCGCGGTTCTATGGCGCGGCGGCATAACAAGACTTTGTCTTCCCAAACAGGAATGCAACCCGTAACCACTTTTGGGTTGAGATAATGAATGGTATGGCACTGCTTACACACGAACCGGGGAAGGGTATCACCCTCAGGTATGCACAGCTCCACTCCGGCACCGCAATGACTGCAATATTTCATGGTTTCGTTTCCGTAAGCGACAGACAGGTACGGCAATATGCGTTTTGCAGTGACGGAAACCTGCTGTAAAAATTTTAGCCATGTCAGTCGTCGAATACTGCTTATCGATCGTGGACTCAGTATAACACCAAGGTGTGCGGATGCTTCATACTGGTACGGATCGCGCGGTGTCCAGTACCGGGATCACGTTGCGGGAAAACACCGCGATCCATTCATGGTACTCTTCCGATAACAACTGCAGTGGGTGCCTCTCATATTAGAACAATTCCAATTTATTGCGAAGTAAAATACTAAGCGCTCGAATTACAACCAGTAACGAGTGGAAAATGCCACCTGCCGGCAATAGACTGCGGCGCGGGGACGCCACCACCTTATCCAGCTACGTTTCCGGTGTGGTGGATCAAGCTTAGCATCGACTATTCGATCAAATCGTTAAGTGACTTAACGAAGTTTTCCGCCTTCGGTTTAGGGAGGACGTAGATCCAGTGCGTGGTACGATCGTTGATCCGAGCGACCTCAGCTGTTACCTGGTCCGGGGTTCTACGGGGAGTTTCCACCGGTGGTGGTGGTGGGGGGCTCGGAGTGCTGTTCGCAGCTACCGGGACTTCGGGCGTTGCGGCTTCCGGGCTCATGGTGATTTGAGTCGAGGCTGGGGAGGCCTCAGGCGCCGGCGGCTGAAACTCCGCTGTTAAGCGCAGATACCATTTGCCATTTTGTTCGGCGACCTCGGTATGTAGAGTCTGGCCATCGAAAGTGCTGAAATCCGCGCTAACCGGTTTGGCCGCGGCCATATCGAAATCGGTACTGCCGAGGACATCGTCAAAACTCAAGTTCTCCAGCACCGCCGCCAGGGCGTTCACCGCGGACTGGGATTTCAACTTTTTGTTCTTGGGTAGATTTGCCACACTAAAGTCGGTTACCGAAGCTTGGTCGCGGCTTATTTGTAGGGCATTCTTGTGATTGATGATGATGCTGCGGATAGTGCCGCGTTTGACATCGACAATGGATTTGTCCAGCCAGTTATTGATCTGGGTATCGGCGGCGACATAACCATTTACCAGCCACGACTGTTCCGTGCCCACCTTACGTACATATTGTTGTGGCTTGCTGCCGGGACGGCGGTTACCCAGAATAACAGCCGCCAGTTCGGTACCGTTGCCGTCCTTGAGCGTCACTTGGGTGTTATGGGCGTCGGCACTGGTGGCATCGCTTACCCCGAGTTTGCTGTACAGTTCGGGTTTCGCGGTTTTCGCTTCCACCGAAGTAAAGTCAGCGATACTGACGATTGCCGCCTTGATCTTGGAGAGATTGGCGTAGTAGCCCTGTTTTTCCTGAACGTGCCAATTGTTGTCTTTTTTCATCAAGGTAATCGTGGTACTGCCCTGACGTACTTCAACGCTGCTGATGTTGTTGATTTTGGCGAACAGATCCTGATAAAGACGTTGCGGCGTCGTATCACTGGCGACATCGGCATCCCGCAGGGTGCCGATGATCAGGGCCAGAATGACAATGACTACGGTCAAGGTTGCAAGAATTAATAAATTTTTTTGTTTCATGTCAGCATTCCGTCATTACGTACTTAGCGAGCGTGGGTTTACGTCCGCAGTTGGCGGTATCGGTACAGGCTCATGCCCAAGGCCAGCAGCAAAATGAGAATGGGGATGAGTCCAATATTGATAAATTTGAGCGTACTACCCAAGGACTCGATGCTGCCCCGCAATTCATGTTGTACTGCGCGCAATTCCTTGCGGGTTTTGACCTGCTCCTCGCGAAATTTCTCAATTTCCTGCTGCTGTTCTGAACTCAAAATCAACGCGTCATTGCCCTGTTTCTTGCTTTGTAGATCATTGATCTTGCGTTCGGTGTCCTGCAGCCGGGCCTGTAACGCTTTTTCCTTATCGAGGAAACGTTTCTCGGCTTCACTTTGCAGTTGCTCCACGCGGGTAAACGGCCGGTTGGAGCGACCACGACTACGCAAACTGATCAAATCATTACTGCCACTGAGATTGTCCAGGGCGTTGACCACGAAAGTGCCGTTGTTGGCGCGTGGCACGGCGATGCGTTGGCCAAAAAAGTTTTGGACATTGACCCAGAACTTGTCGGCAAGAAGGTCCGTATCCGCGACGACGATGATATTGACAGGTGCTTTTGACGCTTTAAGAGTGGTCGCGGCATTGTCACCGGGTTTACCGTCAGGAAACGCGCTCTTCACCGCGCCACTGACCCGGGCGGCAAGCATCAACTTTTCAGAACCTGCCTGATAACTGCTGAGCAGGTTGGCCGGATTGGGCATCATTAATTGGCTGACGTCCATGGGCATGGCCTGGGAGCTGGTCTCGATCAACGGCGCTACCGTTATGCCTTCCATATTTTTCGACGTGAGAATACCGGCAGTACCCATAGTGATCTGTTTCAAATCGCCGGTGACGAAGTCTTGAGACGCCAGACTGTCTTCCCGCAATGACAGCCAGGCCACATAGTCGATGGATTGTGGACGCATGCCACCACTCACGGTTACCCGTACGGCGTGCTGTCGATCGGCGGCGAACTTGCGGTCCGTAAGTTCGATTCCCCACTGATCCAGTAATTTCTTCAAATCTGAATTGCGCGGCGCCGTGAGTCCTGCCATCGGATTCTGGGGGTCGGGTACGGGGGTATCAGTTTCCGCGTAGGGATCGACAAACGCTATCAAACGGCCGCCATTCAGTACAAACTGGTCGATAGCGTAAAGCATGGCATCGGACAGGTTCTTGGGATGGACAATCATTAGAATGTCGACATTCTCCGGTATGGCGGCGGCGTCAGGTTGAATGTCCACCAATTGAAAAGTTTGCTTGATGACATCCACGATCATCCAGGGCTGCGTCGCTTGACTCTGCATGAAAGGGTTCATGGGTGGCGCATCGAGGGGCAAGGTGGAGAGCAGTCCTACCGTTTTCTTCTTGGGGTGCGCCAGGTTGTAGACGAGCTTGGTCAAGTCATATTCCAGGGATTCTTCCTTATCTTCCTGAAAAAAGGCAATGGTCTCTTGTTCGTCCGTGGCGTTGCTACCCACCAGGCCAAAGTAGAGGAGGGTGCCCGCGGCGTCCACGGGGACGCCTTGCAACCGGTATTGCACCGCTTGATCTTCCTCGTCGGAGAATGGTTCAGGATTCAAGACCATCAGGTCGACCTTGCCGTGCGATAAAGTCGCGTATTCTTCCAGTAAATCGCGTACGCGATTGGCATAATTGATCAACGGCGGAATGTTGAGTCCCAGTTTTTCGGAGAAATAGAAGCGCAGGGTCACCGGTTCTTCCAGGCTGGATAAAATATTCCGCGTACCCTCGGATAGGGTGTAGAGCTTGTTTTCCGTGAAATCCAGGCGTGCCGATTTAAAAATCAGATTGCTCAGGGCATTTACCGCCACCAACAGAACGGCGGCCATAATCAGTCCCGTGGTGGAGAACAACTTTTTCTTTTTCATGTCCATGGTCATTTCTCAATCCGCTTTTTTCATGTCAACGAGTACCGCATTGGCGAACATCCAACAAGCGATAAATGATATAAAGAAGAAAATGTCACGAAAATCCATGATGCCTTTCATGGTGGCATTGAAGTGGGTGAGAAAACTGAGATAACTGATGGCGTCGACGATAAAGTGCGGCAGCCACCCTTTGAAAAAGTCCAGCACGATGGGGAAGCCGGTAAGCACGAATGCCAGACACAACACTACGCCAACGATGAAGGCAATGACCTGATTCTTGGTGACCGCGGAGATGCAGGATCCCACCGCCAGATAGGAGCCAGCCATCAGAAAGCTGCCGATATAGCTGGCGAAGATCACCAGATTATCCGGATCACCCAGATAGTTGACCGATATCCAGATTGGGAAGGTGAGCACCAGCGCCACGCCGGTAAAGCACCACGCGGCTAGAAATTTTCCCACCACCGCATCCACGATGGAGATGGGCAGGGTCATCAGCAATTCAATCGTGCCCGTTTTACGTTCTTCAGACCACAAGCGCATGGACAGTGCCGGGATCAATAGCAAATACAGCCACGGATGAAAATTAAAAAAGGACTGCAAGTCGGCCTGACCGCGCTCATAAAAGCCACCAAGGTAAAAGGTAAACACTCCCGACAAGGCCAGGTATATCACGAGAAATACATAGGCGACCGGCGTCGCGAAATAGTTGATCAACTCCCGTTTGGCGATGGCCCAGATATTGTGGATATTGATTTGATTGTTCATGTCAGTGCCTCCCGTTGGTCACCCGTAGCAGTAGTGATGGTACGGAATACCTCATCAAGACGGCCGGCTTCCAGACCTAATTCCTTGATGTCCAGACCATGTTCCAGGGCGTAACGGCTGGCTTCCTTGATAATGGATTTCCCGCTGTCCGGCAGCAAGGTGTATCTGACCAGCCCGTCCGGCAAGGTGTGCATTTCGACCTGACTGACATTGGCAATGCTTTGCAGGGCATTGGCCGTCTCTCCCGGTTTTGCCGTTGCCAGCACCATATTCACGGCGTTGTGATAACGGGATCGAGTTTCCAGTTCCACCGGAGTACCATTGAACAGAAGTCTGCCCTGGGCGATGATGATCGCCCGGTTACATACCGCATGCACCTCTTCAAGGATATGCGTGGAGATGATTATGGATTTTTCCTGGGCCATGGCGCGAATCAGTTCGCGGACCTCGTGTTTCTGGTTGGGGTCCAGACCGTCCGTGGGTTCATCCATCACCAGAACCTTGGGGTCATGCAGAATGGCTTGGGCGATACCGACACGGCGTTTGAAGCCTTTGGACAGGGTGTCGATAGGCTTGTGGATAACGCTGCCCAAATTTGTTTTATCGATGGCAGCGTCGATGCGTTGTTGCTTGTCAGTGCCGCGAAATCCGCGGATTTCAGCGATGAAATTCAGAAATGCCAGCGGTTTCATATCGGGATACGCCGGCGCGCCTTCAGGGAGATAGCCGATAACGGTTTTGGCGGCTATTGGATCTTCGGCGACATCATGACCACAGACTTTAATAGTGCCGGCGGTAGGAGCCAGGAATCCTGTGATCATTTTCATCGTGGTGGATTTACCGGCGCCATTGGGACCCAGGAAGCCTAACACTTCACCCTGGTTCACGTTCAGTGATATATCATCAACGGCGACGAAGTTACCAAACTCTTTACGTAGGTTACTGACTTCTATCATGTGGCATCATCTTAGGTTTGTGGTAAAGCCTGTTTGTTGTTGTTAGTCGACCAACGGTACGAGTGACCAGGGGGCCATTATTCATAGTGCGTGACGCCTGTCAACTCACCACACATTTGTTGTCGCTACTCGATCGAACGGATTAGACTTAACAATTATTGAAAGTTCATTGGGTCGGTGAAGATTGCAGGATATTTAGGCAAAAAAAAGCGCGCAGGAGGGAGGGATTCTTGCGCGCATAAGGGTGAGACGGTGGGTTGTAAGTACCGTCTCTAGGGGGTTAAAGCATTCAGGAGCTGAGATGTACTGTTAAAAGAACCCGGAACCCACTCCGGTTTCCATATTTCGTTAACTGCATTAGTCAATCTGTATATTTTAAAGTTCATGCGGCCGGTAAATATTTTTTGCTCTGGCTTTGCTTCATGATCACCACATAATGGGGGCAATGTATTTCATTGCAAGTTCAATTTAGGCGTAGGCGACCGACGGCAAGGTTGCATCGAAGCCATGTTGACGCCAGGCCATCATCCCGCCGCGTAAATTATAGGTATTGTCAAATCCTTGCTGTGCCAGGAAGTAACACGCATTGGCGGAACGGGCACCACTTCGGCACACCAGGATAATTTTCTTGCTGCCGTCAAGCTCATTCATGCGTACCGGGACCGTGGCCAGTGGCATAGCGATGGCGCCAGGTATGATGCCATGTGCCATTTCGCCGATTTCCCGGACATCGATAATCACGAGGTCATCATTTCTATTTGACATAAGTTCTGCAAGCTGCGGGGCCTCGATTTCATTAATAGTGGTGAACATCATAGGGATGATCCTTTGATTAGAATATTAGAGATTTCTGAATTATAAGGATTGGACTGTAGATTTACAATACACTATAGCACATTTGTCAAGTAATTATACTAAGTCTAAGATGTAATTTTAAATGGGAATGTGCGAAGCCATTGTATGCATGAGGGATTGTTGGAGATTGTTAAGGATGGTTTGGGATGTCTGAGGGTTTATCGACGTCTATTATCACACCGCGAGTATGAACCGGGAGCAAGGTCGTCCGATGTGGAAAGGCCTCAATGAATTGGCGGGCTCCTTGATCGCCTCGGCAAGCCCGTAAGTCGCGACCAAATTCCGCGCTAATGGCGACGGGATGACCGATTTGTCCCTGAAATGTAGGCCTGACAATTCCACCGTGGCGACACCAGGCGGAATAAACGTCACGGTATACATGCTTTTCAATATGGGGTTGGTCCGCAAGGGCGATCAACCACCCCGGTGCATCCGGTGCGGCCGCAATGCCGCAGGACAGACTGTGCCCCATCCCCAGGTGGGCAAGAATACAGGGCACCGGGGTCAGACCATTTGCCAGCAGTAATTTCCGGAGTGATTGCTGTTCAGGTCGAATGACCACCAGAACTTCAGGGCTGACCGCCTGCAATTTATGAGCGCACACGAGTACCATGGGAATGCCGTCTGCCGTTACGCTTTGCATGATCTTGTCCGGTCCGAATCTTCGGCTTAAACCGGCAGCCAGCAAGATGCCGATCACGCCGTTATCGCCGGTTTCCAGGGCGTTAGGCATGGGCTGTAGACGGTAATGAAGGCTCGGTTGTGGGGCTGGCGCGCATCCTGTTGCGTTGCGCGATGAGTTGCGCGGCGATGGCAATGGCGATTTCTTGAGGTTGCCGGCTGCCAATGTCCAAGCCAACCGGCGCGTGCAGGCTTGAAATGCGTTCTGGTGCCACGCCTAGAGCGAGTAAACGCTGGATGCGTTTCTGTGCGGAATGCTTTGATCCCAACGCGCCTACGTAAAAGGCAGGACCCTGTAACGCTTCCGCCAAGGCTGCATCGTCGAGATTGGGGTTGTGGCTGAGAGCGATAACCGCACAACGCTGATCTTGCGCGTAATCTCGAACCGCTTCTTCAGGTTCGCCAGCCAACAATAACAGGGGGAAGCTGCGCGGTGGCGGCGTCAGGATCGATCGGGGATCGCAAATTAATATCTCGAAATCCAAAGTATGCGCCATGGCGGCTAGACCATAAGCCAGGTGGTTAGTGCCGATAAGCACCAATCGCCAGCGCGGGCCGTAATACCGGGCGCAAACGTCTCCGGTTAATTGTAAATCGACGCCAGGATGCGTAGCACGATGTAAACTCACCTCCCCGGTTCGCAGGCAGAGACGCCGTTGGATCAGGGTTCGATTGTTAATAGCGTCCAGCAGCGGTATCACTTGTGCTGGCGTGCGCAGGCTTTCCGCCAGCAGCTTCAGTTGTCCCCCACAGGTCAGTCCCGTGCGCTGGGCTTGCGCGGTATCGATACCGTATTCAAAGAAAAAGTGGGTAGACGACTGGAAATTCAGACGCCGTAACTTGGGCAACAGATCCTGCTCGATACAACCACCGGAAATTGAGCCGGCGATGCGGTCCTTGCCATTGAAAACCATAATACTGCCTGGTGGCGCTGGGCTGCTGCCAAATGTCGCCACAACCGTGATCAACATCACCTCCTGATGTGGCGTTGCACTCAACCACGTCAATGCCTGAGAGAGGATGGCCGCGTCGGACAAAGATTCGTTAACGATGGGCATCATATCCAGTATTAAATCACGATAGGTAAATTTCGCACTGGCGCATCGGTGGCCGCGAATATCGCATTGGCAACAGCGGGCGCCGCGGCGGGTGTACCTACTTCGCCAATGCCGCCGGGTTTTTCATTGCTGTCGATAATATGCACGGTAACCGATGGCATGTTGGACATGCGTAAGCACGGGTAATCATGAAAATTACTTTGTTGCACACGGCCATCCTTGATCGAGATATTGCCCAGGAGGGCGGCACTGAGGCCAAAACAAATACCGCTGGTGATCTGCGTGGAGACGATGCGAGGATTAACCACGGCGCCACAATCCACTGCGCAAATCACGCTATGCACTTTAACTTGGCGCGTGTCATTGACTTGCTGAATGGAAACCTCGGCGACTTGAGCCACATAACTGCCAAAACCAGCGCTGGCGGCGATTCCCATGAAGTGTCCTTCGGGTTTGTCTCCATGCCAATCCGCTAATCGGGCGGCGGCTTCCAGAACCCGTAACAGGCGGGGATTGTCCTGCAGCAATTTACGACGCAATTCATAGGGGTCCTGGTTGCCGGCACGAGCAACTTCATCGAGAAAACACTCCGTAACAAAGACGTTTTGAGAATAACCCACGGAACGCCAGAATCCGACCGGAATTCCGGTGTGTACCATGGCATAGGTGAGTTCGACATTGGGAATACGGTACTGGTTGGCCAGCGCGCCATCGGTCGAGGTCGCATCTTTGCCGCGTAGCAGGAGGTCTGGCATGGGTACCAAGCGGTTCAGAATGGAGGGACCGGCGATACGGTGGCGCCATGCGATGGGCATGCCGTTAGCGTCGATACGGGCGAATAGCCGATTCAAGGTGGCGGGACGGTAAAAGTCATGTTGTATATCGTCTTCTCGAGTCCACATCACCTTGACGGGGTTGCCGATCCTCTTCGCCAATTCCACGGCTTCGATGACGAAGTCCTGTTCACCGCGCCGGCCGAAACCCCCGCCCAGCAGCGTGGTATGAACGAAGACTTGCTCGGGATCAAGACCGGTGATGGTTACCGCCGTGTCATGGGTCCTGCCCTGTGATTGAGTAGGCGCCCAGACATCGCAGCGGTCCGCTTGCACCCATGCGGTGCAGTTCATGGGTTCCATGCAGGCATGGGCAAGAAACGGTGTAAAGTACTCTGCGCTGAGCAGATCGCTGCCGGTAAGGTGGGACGCCACATCACCGGAACTTTCGATAATATTGCCGGTGTCGATACTGTCACGCATGACATGAAGAATCGCTGTGTCATGCTGCGTAGCCATGGACCCCTCATTCCAGGTAACAAGGAGTTTGTTGCGGCCTTGTAAAGCCGCCCAGAAGTGCTTTGCGATGACGGCGATACCGGAACTTATCTGGATTACGTTTTCCACACCCGGCACCAGCATTGCCTCATGAGCATCAAAGTTGGCCACGCTGCCCTGAAACACCGGGCAACGCGCGATCACAGCCACACGCATTTCCGGGATGCGCACATCCTGGCCAAACACTGCGCTGCCGTTTATTTTCTGGGCCGTATCCAGGCGCGGTGTGTTGTGCGTAAGCAGGCGGAATTGCGCAGGCTGCTTTAACTTTGGTCGGTTGTTGAGTCGAACACTGGCAACGTCCTGCAACAGTTCGCCATAACGCAACTGTTGCCCGGTTTTCATATGGGTAATCACGCTGTTTTCGGTCACCAGGAAATTCGCATCGGTGTGCCAGCGCCGTGCCGCGCTTTTGATCAGTGCTTCGCGAATCGCGGCGCCAGCGATCCGCAGCGGCAGATAAAAACCGCGTATCGAGGTACTGCCCCCGGTTGATTGCCGGTTATTGAGGGGATTGCGATAGGCTTTATGGACCGGCGCCGGATCGACCATTACCCGCGCCCAATTGGCATCCAGTTCTTCGACGATGAGCATGGGTAACGCGGTCATCACACCCTGTCCCATTTCCGAACTGGGTAGTTGCAGTACCGTTGTGTCATCGGGATAAAGGCGAACCCAGGCATCGGCGATCCAGGCCAGTTCAGGGTCAGGCGCTTTGCCTGGATCGCGTTTCAGTTCATTGCGCAGAAACGTAGTGACGTCCGGTGTTCTTTGTTGCCACCAGATACCCACTGCAATGCCACCTCCGGATAACGCCAACAGTTTAAGTACAGTTCTGCGTTTCATGGAGGCGGAAGGCGCTTCAGGGTTTGTCGTTGATGAGTTCGGACGCGCGTTTTACCGCGTTGAAAATTTGCGGATAACTGCCGCAACGGCAAAGGTTGCCGGACATGGCGGCGGTGATTTCGTCATCCGTGGGATGCGGATTATTGTTCAATAGCGCGGCGGCGGACATGATCTGACCGGATTGACAGAAGCCGCATTGGGGCACATCTTCTTCAAGCCATGCGCGTTGTACCGGGTGTGAATTATCCGGCGAAAGTCCTTCAACCGTCGTGATCTTGTTATTGAGCGCTTGTGACAAGGGTGTAGTACAAGCGCGCACCGCATGGCCGTTGATATGTACGGTACAGGCGCCGCATAGCGCACTGCCGCAACCATATTTGGTACCCATCAAACCAACAAAATCTCTTAGCACCCACAGTAACGGAATGTCGAGGCTGTCTACCTCGATTTCGTAATGGGTGTTGTTTATATTGAGAGTCTTGATCATATAATCCTTTAACTTACCGGACTTAAGGCTCGTTTATTGAAATCAACTTTACCATAAGCCAGTAAAGAAAAAACGCTGTTATTTTATGGAAAAACCACAGTTATTGGCATAACGTGGTTGATCCGCAAACACTTCCCATCAGCTTGCATTTTATAGAGAGAATGTGTTCCTGATTAATAATGTGTACGTATAAAGGCCAGGGATTGATATATGGGAGCGGCGCAGAATAGTGCAGGAAACGCGACAAATGTCCGGGAATTGAATTTCTTAACGACAAATTGGCAGTGCTATGCCCGGTTTCCTAAGATTTCCTTAAGATATTGAAATAAAGTACGGGCGGCTTTCGGTGCCTGGGATGTCGATTGCTCCTTAAGCGTCTGGCGGTACAGTTGCCGTAAGCGCTGTCGGTCAGCGTCGGGATTTATCGCCAGCAGTTCCTCAATGGCCGGTTCGCCTTCGGCAATAATACGGTCGCGCCAATTTTCCAAGTTATGAAAATGATCCGTTGATTGCGCATGGTGGCGGTCCATCTGCGTGAGTTGTTCAAGCACGTGCTCAACATCAAGTTCGCGCATCAGACGCCCGATATATTGCCTTTGTCGTTTCCATGCGCTCCGGGCTTTGATCTTCTTAGCGGCCAACACCGCATCCCGCAGCACTTCCGGTAGCGCCAGTTCGGCAAGTACATTCGGGGTCAACTGAATCAGTCGTTCTCCCTGCTGCTGTAAATGGTCGGCTTCCCGTTTGAGTTGTGATTTGCTTTTTTCATCGAGATTTTCGCCGTCATCGGTATCGATTGTTTCTGCAGCATCGAAATCGTCCGCGAAATCATCATCAAAATCCGCCATGTCATTCATAGGTCCTAGGCATCCACAGACATTGATTTGTGGAGCTTGTTGAGGTCCACGAACAATTGTTTGAAGGGGAGATACATCTTATTGACCCGCTTAACCAGATCCATGAACGGCAGGTCACCGGTCGTAAAACGATGAGTGCCGTTTTGAACGTCAGTCAGAATCTTACTTACCTGGCGTTCCAGTGGCTCGATGACCGCCGGGATGCCTTCCATGAATTCCTCGTCATATTCGATGGATGCTCGTAATTCACTCAATTCGATCAATGCCTGCTCCAGAAGGTTGGCAAATTCGGTCTGCGGATTATTCATTAAAGTCTCCGGGATGGCAGCTATGAGGACATGCGCCGTTGCCGATACAACGGGCCGGCTAGTTTGACATAAAGGACGTCACAGAGGCCAGCCTGACGCAATGTTAAGCAGGTTGCTCGGGTATACCCGGAGTATTGTACACACTCTGTCCAATTGCGGAAATATTGTTAAATAATGGGCGATAAGATTACCAATATACGGTGGAGCATTTATTGACAAATCGCTTTTCATAGCAATGTGCTAGAGATATACTCGGTCATTCCCACGATGATTGGGATGACGGCACGATTCGTAAAGACTAGATGGGGGGCATTAAAGTGGTAGAAGTAAGTGAGGGGCAATCAGCATTAGGAAAAGTCAAATGGTTTAACAATACCAAAGGGTTCGGTTTTATAGCACCGGAAAGTGGTGGTGAAGACGTGTTTGTGCATTATTCCGTGATCATATCTGACGGATATAAAACGCTGGCGGAAGGACAGACGGTAGAGTACGAAATCATGCGCGGTCCCAAGGGTCTGCACGCGACGAACGTTGTACCCAAGTAGGACCCGGAGCTGACTCCTTCATTGGAGCAGTGACAGACAGACGGTCGGTGGGGCGCCACCGACCGCGGTGCCGAAGGTCACCAGTTTCCCGGTCCAATATTCGACCAGGGCTCAGCTTTTTTCTTGTAAAATTATCCTTATAATATATCTCCTTGTAGCCACCCCGTCTGGGGCTGGCACTTTCATCTGTTTGGAGCAAGATTTTTCATGATTAAAGGTGCCGATCTGAAGAAGGGGATGGCGGTCAATGTCTCCGGCCAATTGTGCCTGGTGCGTGATATCGAAGTGAAATCCCCTTCCGCGCGCGGCGCATCGACGTTGTACAAGGTGAAATTTGCCAGTGTGCAAACCGGTCAGAAAGTTGAAGTTACCTATAAAGGGGATGATATTGTCGAGGAGGCTAACCTTGTCAAACGGCCGGTACAGTTTTCCTATATTGAAGATACCACCTACTATTTTATGGACACGGAAAATTACGAACAATATGGTCTTGACCGGGAAGTGCTTGAAAATCAGCTTTGGTACCTTACCGAAAGTTTGGAGGGTATTGTTGCATTACTGGTGGACGGTGTCATTATTGGCATAGAGCTACCGTCATCAGTGGCGCTGGAAATTATGGAAACCGCACCGGCGATTAAAGGCGCGTCGGTGACCGGGCGCACGAAAACCGCAGTGGTTTCGACGGGTCTGGAGGTGCAGGTACCGGAATATCTTGTGACGGGAGAGCATATCAAAATCAATACCACCAGTGGTAAATACATGTCCCGGGCCTGATTGAGATCCGGGAGGATGTCGGACACAATAATAAATGCTGCCTGTAGAAGGCAGTGTTCCGAATTAACGCATGAATGCAGGATTGAGCTATGGCTGAAACGATTGATGATATTACCATTACCTACATGGAAGACGGCGTCGAAGTAACCAAGGAATTGGAGAAAGAAGTACTTACCAAAGGCGCATGGACCACGATAATGTACCGCTATCAGGATTGGGATCGGCAGAAGAACGAATATGGACCGGAGAAATATTCTATCCGGCGCTACCAGAAACGTTATGGAGAGTACAAACAAAAGTCAAAATTTAACATTTCAAGTAAAGACCAGGCCAAGCAAATTATAAGTATCCTCGAAAAGTGGACGAAGGATTGATTTGACCGATGCGGGCGCCAGGTCGAAAGGAGTTGTAATAATATGGCATCAATAGAATATGTGACGATCAGTATAGTGCGTACCAGCTCACCTGCCGGACATTCTTGCATGGTGGAATATAGCTATTACCTGCACACCGAAAAAAATGAGTATTCTGCGGCAGAGTCCTATGATGTGGGGTGTGTGCTGTATGGGAATGATGTGCTACGCCACAAGACATTGGGCGAGCCGCCATACGACGTGCACCACATAAGCAGTCATGAGCATATGCCGTTGAAGCGGCATTTCCTGGTGCCGTGTGAAATATTGGATGAGGCTTGGGGCAAAGATAATATCTATATCACCGTGGTTGCCAAGTCAACTCACGATGCCAACACCGTTGTTTCCAGGAACAGTGATGTCGTGAGCGATTGGTTCTGAGGGGCTGTCGAAGTGATTCCGCGCACTGCCGATTGCGTCGTGGCATGCCTTGGGGCGCGGTTCACGGGAAGGTGAGTTGGCGCCCGCGATGCTTGTGAGTGAGGTGTGGCAGCGCTGGTTGTGGCTGGACAGCGACGCGCTTACTCACTTAAAAGTCTTTTTTATGGTATCGATTGCCGCGAGTTCGGGCTCGCTGTAATAGTCATCGTAGTTCTCGCGGGCAAGTTGTTCCAACGGTAGAAACAGTAGCTGCGCAAGGTCGCGTTGATGACTGTCGAAAGGATCAAGTTCGGCCTGACTTAAAGTTATGATGGTGGTGGAGTAATCGTATCCGGCTTGTTGAAAAACCTGCTCTACGAACTTGCGTTTCACCGGTGGTGGCAGATCGCGGGGAGTGCCTGGCAACGTCTGTGCGACGCTTCGATAAGCCGTCGCAAGTTGTTCCAGTGCTTCCACTGCGCCAATCGGCGCCGCCGGACCGGTGGTATCGTTTTGCGCACAGGCGATGATGAGCGAGCAGGCGATGCTCACCAGGGACAAGAGCCGGACAATCGACGACATACAAACTCCTTAACAGCATGGAGCGTCATGATAAACCGTTGTTTTTAGCGCCGCTACTGTTTTTCGTTGCGACGGATTATGCTAGACAATCCCAACCCAATTCAATTATAGGACTGTACCATGCATTTGGCGGTAGTTGTAACTGACAGTGGCAGTGAGCTCGTGCTCGCGCGTGCCGGAAATCTTTGTTTGCCCTCCGCGTACTTCCCGAATTGGCCCGCGTTAGCGGATGTCGTGGCGCTGTTGGCTAGCGCGCAGCGTCCGCAATTGTTGGAACAACTGCGCCGCCTGACCGTGGCTCCCGATGCTCAATGGCGGCCCGAAAGCGAATTTCAGTTGCTTGCCCCGGTGCTGCGACCGCCGAAGAATATTATGTGTCTCGGTTGGAACTATGCGGAGCATGCTAAGGAATCCATGCATGCCAAGGATATCAAGGGGGAGCTGCCGGAGCATCCTCTGGTTTTTACCAAGGCTGCAACCGCTGTCATCGGCCCGCACGCGGCGGTGCCCGCCCACCAAGACGTTACCACTCAGCTTGATTGGGAAGTTGAGCTGGGAGTAGTGATCGGCAGCCACGCCTATGGGGTGAGTGAAGCCGATGCGTTACATTATGTCTTCGGCTATACGGTGATAAACGATATTTCGGCGCGGGATCTTCAGGCTCGGCATAAACAATTTTTCCTGGGAAAAAGTCTCCCCGGTACCTGCCCGATGGGGCCGGCGCTGGTCACCCGTGATGAGATCCCCGATCCTCAGAATTTGGCGCTTCGATGCTGGGTAAACAATGTATTGAAGCAGGATTCGAACACTTGTCACCAGATTTTTCCGGTAGCCAGGGTGGTTTCTTTGTTGTCGCGTTTAGTGGGATTAGAGCCAGGTGATGTAATCGCTACCGGTACTCCAAGCGGCGTTGGCTTCGCGCGTACACCACCTGAATTTCTGCGTGCCGGTGATGAGGTCAGGTGTGATATTGAGGGCATCGGTAGTCTGACCAATATGGTAATGTAATAGCTTTCGCGTAGAATATCTTTTGTGTGTTAATTCAGTAATATATTACGGTATATTTTCGCCGGATTGATTTTATAACCCCCTTTGTTGCCGTAAGATATGGAAACCATAGGACTTTTGCAGCACATTGCGCCTGCAAACAAGAATATAAAAAAATCATTTTTAAACATTGGACCTGACGCAAGCGCTTGCGCTATGCTTGATTCAAAGGGAGAGTACACACAGTGATAATTCAGTAGGAGAAAGTGCCTATGCTATTACCTCTACAAATAACATTCCGTAACATTCCGCACTCTGAAGCCCTCGAAACCCGCATCCGGGAAAAAGTCGCAAAACTCGAACAAGTCTACGAACGCATAACTTCCTGTAAAATTGTCTTGGAAGCACCCCATAGTCATAAACACAAAGGAAAAATCTATGCGGTGCACATTGATATCACTGTGCCGGAAGGCGAAGTGGTGGTGAGCCATACTTCCAATGACAAACACCAGCACGAAGATGCCTACGTTGCCGTTCGCGATGCATTTAACGCGGCCCGACGCCAACTGGAAAGTTTCAATCGCAAACAACGGGGTGAGGTAAAATTCCATGAAGAAGCCCCTCATGGTACGGTCATTGAACTGGTACCGGAGGAAGAGTATGGACGGATTCGTGCCACCGATGGTCGTGAGATCTACTTTCACAAGAACAGCATCGTCAACGAGAAATTCGAGAAATTGGCGATTGGCAGCGATGTTCGGTATGTGGAAAGCAGTGGCGATGACGGCCCGCAGGCCAGCACCGTTCAATTGCTCAACAAGCAGCAACTGGCCAGCTGACACACCGTCGGTTAGGTCGTTGATATCTTAACAGTAAGCAAGGGTTGATTCCCAGGGAATCAACCCTTTTTTTGTGGTAGGTGCCGGAGTAACACCTGCCGTGGTTACCGCTTTCAGGCAGCAAATTGGGTTTTGACCTTTTGTTCCGCTGCCAACCAATCCGCAACGGGATCACCGCCGTTAAACCCGCGTTTTTCCGCCAGATAATAGGCTTGTTCTGCAATCATATGCATCAATTCTTCGCTGCTGACCCGAGGTTTGGCGGGAACTGCGTGGCCGGTAGCGGAGCTTGTGTTCTTTGTGGGACTACTGTCCTTGTGATTTCCTTTCTGCGGGGCCGTTTTGCCTGCGGCGGATTTCGTCTCAGCCCCTGGTTTGGATTTGTTGCCCTGAGTTTGGCCGCTACTGGCGCTGCCGCCTTTTTTACTGCTGCTGGACGTTTTCTTCTCTGTCATATTGGGTTCTCCCTCGCTTATAAATGTTACCGACTGTGATGTATCGGCAAGACAACATGTTCCTGTAGCAGGCAGATGGTTATTGCTTAGGCTCTTAACTGCTGCGTTTTCTCCAATCAAGTACTGTGAGGATATATAGTCCAAATACCTGAAAATGTGAAGAGTTTGGCCAAGTTAAAGGTAAATATCGGGAACAATCTGACGATAACCATTAGGAAATTCAACGGCAGAGGAAAATCATGGCTATTTCAGTGTTCTCGCTCCTCGCATTGGCCGTCTTCGCGATCGTATATCTGATCGTAAGCTATAACGACCTGGTGCTGCTGAAGCACGATATCGATGCAAGTCGTCAAGATATGGACGCTTTGATCGGTCAACGTCACGAAGATTTACCCAAGCTCGTAGATTATTGCAGGGAAAAAATGCACTGTCATCCAGTATGTGACCAAATTCAACAATGCGTCACCAAGGTTTATCAAGCGCACGAAGCTGGTGCGGTGGCGCCCTTGGGTGCGGCGGAAACCGCTTTACGTAAGGCTCTGGGTGTATTCTACCAGGAGACCAATGACGGCAAGTTGTTGCTCGATGACGAGCGCTTTCGCTATCTGCAGGATCGGGTGGCCGCATTACAATTGACGATTGGTGATCGTCGCGAGCAATACAATGACCTGGTGGCACAATTTAATACCAGAATCGCGCGATTTCCGGACGTTTTGATTGCCCGACATTTCAATTTCACGGCCCTGGATACCTTAAATTTTCAGGAAGAGGAAATGTTACATTTGGAATTAAAAGGGTTATTTGTATAAATAAGCACAAAAAAATAATATAGAAATATAAGTGTATGAATTAATAAGGGAGTTAAGGGTTTTCGCACGCTACCTCGTAAAATTCCTCGATAAAGATCCTGGCTACTGTGGACGAACTCTAACAAGAGTCACCGGTTTCATGGTTGCAGATGCGCCGAATAACAGATATTTACAGCCAAACGCCAGAACTCCTGGGCAACGATGCCAGGCTGTCGGCTTCCGAAAAAATAGCGTCCACTGACGACGGCATTGATGCCACGGCAGCAACTCTAGAGCGTTCCGGGTCGGACTTGGGGCAGCTTGTTGCCGCAACATCACTGCCGGTGCCCGAGGACCGGGTGCATGGAGGTCGACGTCGATTTTTAGCGCTGTTGGGTACGGGACTCTTGGGAACTGCCAGTAACAGCGTGCTGGCACGCGTGCTCGTGTCGTCTTCGCCACCCATGGACCAGGCAGCAGTAACGGAACCGGCACCGCTTGTCAGGCCACCGGTCACGGAGCATGACTTCATTCCGAAACGTTTTGATCAGAGTTATGTCGATGATGTGATGCTGACTCCGGCGGATCTTGAGCTGGCGTATTCCCTGAGTCAAAAGCTGAATGCGGTACGTGATACCATCGGTTTCGGTCACTTCAACACCATGAGTCTGGATCAGACGCTGGCCTGCAGCAGGCAATATAGTGCTATTGGCGACATATCGCCACGGGAAATTGCATTGCTGGAAGAAATTTTCTATCGCGATGCCGCGGATTTCGGATTCAAAGGTCTGCGTGTAATCGCTCAGCTGGATCATGCCGTGGCGATTAGCAAGATCGTCAAAGTGGGAAACCATGGTAATTTTCTTTATCATGGCAGCGCATTAAAAATGTATCGCAAGATGCAACGGGATATCGGTGCTGACCTCACGCTAACTTCCGGGATTCGCGGCGTCGTGAAGCAGGCCAGTATTTTCCTGGAACGCGCGGTAGCGGTCGGCGGCAATCTTTCATTGACTTCCCGCTCCATCGCACCGCCGGGCTACTCCTACCACAGCATTGGCGATTTCGATGTCGGTCAGGTAAGCCTCGGCGTGGAAAATTTTACGATTAAGTTTCTTCAATCCGATGTTTACCAACGGATCAACGAGTTGGATTATGTACAGAACCGATATCAACCTGACAATGCTCTCGGCGTGCGTTTTGAACCGTGGCATGTCAAGGTGGTATAGGCATGAACCGGCTGCTGGCGTTGCTTGCCTTGCTGCTGTTCATTTCGACCGCGGACGCGGGCTCGGCGAACCTCAATTTTACGCTGCACGAGCTCAATTCCAACCAGCCGGGCCCCACGATGCTGGTGTTGGGGGGCATACAGGGTGATGAGCCCGGGGGATTTACCGCGGCTTCGTTGCTGGTAACCCACTACCGCATAACCCATGGTAACGTGTGGGTCATCCCCAATCTCAATTTTCTTTCCATTGTGAGCAACTCACGTGGCATCTACGGTGATATGAACCGGAAATTCGGTGATCTCACAACGCGGGATCCGGAATATGCAACGGTATCCCGCATCAAGAAGATATTGCTGGATCTTCGCATCGATGTGATTGTGAACCTGCACGATGGCAGTGGCTGGTATGCACCGGAATACGTGGACAAACAGCGTAACCCCGAACAATGGGGGCAGAGTATTATCATCGACCAGGCCACCGTTGCCGGCAGCCCGTTCGGGAATCTTGCGCAAATTGCCAACCAGGCGGTGGTCCAGGCCAATACTGCCATCTCCGATCCGGCACACCAGTTTCATGTGAAAAACACCCGTACCTGGGCCG
The DNA here is from genome assembly GCA_024641505.1 of Gammaproteobacteria bacterium. GTDB lineage: Bacteria > Pseudomonadota > Gammaproteobacteria > SG8-11 > SG8-11 > UBA6920. The sequence goes on along the minus strand of JAHECY010000025.1, from coordinate 5,248 downwards.
GCGACGAAGAGATGAGCAAGAGTCTCACCTATTTTGCGGTGCGCAACCATGCGCCGGCACTGGCGGTCGAAGCGACGAAATCATTCGATACACCCTGGCGTGTGGTGCATCATTTGCTAGCCGTCGAAGCGTTGATGGCTGCGGTGGGCGTACAATTCGAACGTGACTTTGGACTGACGATTGCTGCGGTCAAGGAGGCAATGGGTGAGAATCTGCGGTTGTCCCTTAATGACCAGCGGGTAACTCTCAACCTGGAGAATCCCAGGAAGAGTCTGCCGCGTTTTCCGATGCCCAAGGGCACCAAACCGTCGTTTAGCGCCAGCAATCCACTGGTAGCCCTGACCCATAAGAAAAATCTGTACCAGGTCACCTATGGCAACCGTACGATTCTGGAAATTCAACCTCAGTTCGTGGAATTCGACGACAGTCTCGCTTCCGTAGCGGTGACCGCGGATGGCAAGGCACGCCGCGTTTCGATGGGTGCAATGGTTGGGGTCAAGGAACGTTTCACAGTGAAATCCCTGAAACCATACCGGGTCAGTGTGGTCGGTTATCGACATTCCAAGCGCACTGGCGATGCAGGCGCCACGATAGCACGCCAGGACCTCATGAAGAAGTACTCGCTCGATGCCGAGGGTAGTAAATACCGCGTGGAATTTTATAATGGCAAAAAGTTTGCCGGGATGGTGATCGTCGATTTCGCCAATGAAGGACAGGAGGCGATACCCCGACATGACGCCAGTATTCTGGATATGCGTACGGCCGCTGCTGGGAGCTAGTGCCGGTACGCCCGTAAATCGCGACAACGATTTATTTCCAAAGACCATGGTGCCGTGGTTCTGCTACTAAAGCCTTCTCCAGGATAGGGGGTTGTTGGGTTGCGGACTTTGTGTCTTGGGAAGAAATTGCGTTTATGGATCGGTAATGATGACTAGGCGGGTTTGCTGCGACGCTGGGAACGGTGTCTACCGCTGCCTTGGCGTTTGGCGCCATGGTCGCCTTTCTTGCTTCCAGGCCCATGATCCCGGCGCGGTATTTTTGCGATAAGCTCCTTGGGCGGTGCCGGCACGATCAATAAGTCCGCGGTCACCGGCAGACTTTCCAGCTTGTGGCCGATATAGGCCTCAATTTCCGGCAAATGGAACGCATATTTCTCACAGGCGAAACTGATTGCCGCGCCACTGGCGCCGGCACGGCCGGTGCGCCCGATACGGTGTACATAATCTTCGGCATCCTGTGGCAAATCAAAATTGATGACATGACTGACCGCCGGAATATGCAGGCCACGCGCAGCGACATCCGTGGCCACCATCACGCGCCGGCTGCCGTCAGCAAACTCGGTAAGCAAGCGCATACGTTTTTTCTGTGGTATGTCGCCGGTCAGCAATGCAACCGTAAAATCATTACCATGAATATAGTTCACTACTTTTTCGGCAGTATGCTTGGTATTGACGAAAATCAGCATCTGTCCTTCCGGATTCGCTCTTAGCAGACCAAGCAGTAAGGGTATCTTTTCGTTCTGGGCGGGGAAATACACATGTTCACTAATACGCTCCGCGGTGACCCGTTCCGGTTCCACGGTAACATGTTCCGGATTATTCATGTGTTCGTAGGCCAGTTCCTTTACCCGATACGACAATGTGGCGGAGAACAACATACTCAATCGCTGTTCCCTGGCCGGTACCCGACGCAGCACATAGCGGATGTCCTTGATGAAGCCCAAATCAAACATGCGATCCGCTTCGTCAATGACCAGCGCCTTGATTTTACGAAAGTTAAATACTTTTTGTTCGTGGTAGTCGATTATCCGGCCAGGTGTGCCGATGACGACATCCACGCCGGCCTGTAAAGCATTTTTCTGGGATTCGTAGCCGGTGCCGCCATACACCGCGATCTGGGTCATACCCGCATGGCGTGCGAAAATTTCAGCCTCATTGGCGATCTGCACCGCCAGTTCGCGTGTCGGCGCCAGAATCACACTGTATGGGCCGTGACCGTTGACGTCGTTGCTGTCGCGGGTGTTTATCAGCAAATTGAATACCGAGGCCAGGAACGCCACGGTTTTACCGGTACCGGTTTGCGCCTGACCACAGACATCCTTGCCCGCCAGGGTGAACGGCAGTGTTTTTTCCTGGATGGGCGTGCAATAGGTGAATCCCAGTTCCGCCAAGGCGTCCTTTACAGGCTGGGCCATGTCAAAACCGTCGAAACGCGTTTTTGTTAGATGGGTATCAGTCATTCAAGCCAGATTCAGTACAACATTCAGGGCGTTAGTATACCTGTAAGTGGTTGCCATAGCATGCATTTAATCCAAAATTCCGGTGCCCGATAGAGGTTTGTCCCCCTATGGTACAATGGGCGGTTAGGCGCATAAGCCGACAAACCATAAAGATTTAACAATTATATACACGAGTTGGAGCCAATGTCTCGAAAGATTAAGAAATTTGATGTCGTTACATTCACATATGCCATAAAAGGGGCGGATGGTTCCATGTTGGAACAATCGGATCTGCCCCTGGATTACATTCATGGCGTGGATGGAAAAATGTGGCCTAAGGTGGAACAGGCATTGACGGGAAAGAAGGTGGGGCAATCGGTGGAAGTCAGTCTTACTGCCGAGGAAGGCTTTGGTCATTCGGACCCGTCGTTGATACTCAAGCAACATATCGAGCATGTGCCACCGCAGTACCGAATGGTGGGTGCCCGGCCACAGTTCCAGAATGAACAGGGCGACGTCAAGGAAATGGTGGTAACGGAAGTGGCGAATGGCATGGTGACGATAGATGGTAACCATCCTTTTGCAGGTAAGACGATTACCTTTGTGGTGAACGTGCTTGGTGTGCGTGATGCCACCGCACAGGAAATCGCGACCCGGGAAACCATGACCTACAGTGACACGCCTTTGCAGTAGCAACCCCCAAGTGTGGAGCTAATAATGCCGGCAAATCCTTATGAACTCGTTAGTAATGTTACCACTCTGGTGTCTCTACCCGAGGTGTATATCAAGGTTAGCGAGTTGATTTCTGATCCCAATTCGTCGATGGCGGCGATCGGCAAGGTAATAGAACAAGATCCGGGGTTAGCCGCCAGACTGTTAAAAATAGTTAACAGCCCATTCTATGGCTTTACCTCGAAAATTGACACCATCAACAGGGCGTTAACGGTAATTGGCACCAACCAACTGCGTGATATGATTCTGGCAACCTCCGCTACCAAAACGTTCAAGGGTTTGGCCAATGATCTGGTCACAATGGAAAACTTCTGGAGTCATAGTTTACTTTGCGCCATTGCCGCCAAACTTCTGGGCAAGGAATATTTACCCAAAGCCCGGGAATCGCTGTTTGTGTCCGGATTGCTGCATGACATCGGGGAATTGGTGATCTTCTTCCGCATGCCCGATACGTCTCGCAAGGTGTTGGAGCGGGTGGAAACCGCAACGGTATCCCTGGGTATGTCCGATGCGGAACGGGAAATTCTCGGTTTTGATCATGCAAAGGTCGGAGGCGAGCTGCTCAAGGTCTGGCGGTTACCGGCAAATGTACGGGAAGCAGTGGAGTTTCACCACCAGCCGGACAAGGCGCCGGAGTGTAAAATCGAAGCAGCGATCATTAATGTTGCCAATGTGGTGGCGCAACTCGCGGAGCTGAATACCACGGATCATGATCAGGTGCCACCCATCAGTAAATCCGCGCGGCAATTGATCGATATCACCGATGCGCAAATCGACGCCCTGCTGCCGGCGGTGACGGAAAATTTCGCGGAGATGAAATCCCTGCTGCTGTCCGCTTAGTCTGCGGTGTCTACCCTGTTCCTGCCAGCAATCCCCAGGGGTTGTGACTGCGGGCGACGCCCAGAATAAAGATAAAAAGCGCCACGGCAACGGTAAAACAGATTATTTGTACGGCACGAGTTTTGGCCAGGCGGAATACGCCGAAGCCAAATCCGATGTAAGCCAGCAGTGCCGCCAGTTTCACCGTCAGCCAGGGCTGCACCAGCGGGTATTGCTGCAATTGAACGGCCAATACAACGGCGGTCACCAGCAGCACGCTATCATTGATGTGCGGTAACACCCGCACCCACGTGCGGCGCAAGTGCGCGGCATCGGTCATTAGCCAATAAAAGCGCAGACAGAACAGGCTGATGCTGACCAAGGCGGTGGTGATGTGCAGCAGTTTGATCATGATGCCCATTCTAATATGTGCCGGCATCGAATAAAACCAGCCTGACGTATGCATGCTTTAGAACTATTCCGCGAACCCATCCCTGGCGCTTGACGTCCTGGCAACGGCACCCCCACCGCTACCGCAGGCGGGGAATCCATAACGAAGTCACGTTACCGGCTTTGGCTTTATCATTGAAACTTCTGCTGCACACTACAAGCCGGTGGTTGATACCCAATCCGCAGCAGCACTGCAACTGCAAATGCAGGCGTGTGGTTACCCCGTTACGCGCCGAACATGGGAAGATCCCGGGCACAAATGCCTGCCGGGAAAATAGCCAGCCGGCCTTCCGGTTGCTATAATTCGCGCACTCCTTGTCTCCGGTCGGTTTATGTCACCCCCAATCAAAAATATTTTTTCCTATCGCAAGTACTGGGCGCAACGCTTTGGCGTCGCCCCCTATCTGCCCATGTCCCGCCGGGAAATGGATGATCTGGGCTGGGATTCCTGCGACATCATCCTGGTGACCGGTGATGCTTATGTGGATCACCCCAGTTTTGGCATGGCAGTAATCGGTCGTGTGCTGGAATCCCAGGGTTTCCGTGTGGGGATAATCGCCCAACCGGACTGGACCGACACCGCGGATTTCAGCGCCCTGGGCCGCCCCAATCTGTTTTTCGGGGTGACCGCCGGCAATATGGATTCCATGGTGAACCGCTATACCTCGGATCGTAAGATCCGCAGTGATGACGCTTACACGCCGGACGGGCAGGGCGGTCGACGTCCCGATCGTTCCACCCTGGTCTATGCGCAACGGTGTCGCGAAGCGTACCGCGACGTGCCCATCATCATCGGCGGCATTGAAGCCAGTCTGCGGCGCATTGCCCATTATGACTACTGGTCGGATAAAGTGCGCAAGTCCATGCTCCCGGATGCCAAGGTGGATTTGCTGGTGTATGGCAATGGCGAGCGCGCCATCGTGGAAATCGCCCATCGTCTGGCGCAGCGGGAGCCGGTGCAGACTCTCATGGATATCCGGGGAACCGCATTTCTGCGTGCTGCATTGCCGGCGGATTGTACCGTGGTTG
>JAHECY010000024.1 GCA_024641505.1 Gammaproteobacteria bacterium | reverse complement strand
CCCCGGAGGTACCGGAAATTGCTGCGCAGCCCGAACCTGAACCCATACCCGAACCCGAACCCATGGATCCGGTCAGTGCCGACAGTGATGCCGACGGTATCACTGACCCGGAGGACAGCTGCCCGGACACGGCACCGGGACTGAAAGTGGATGCCACAGGTTGCCCACTTGCGGACGAGATCATTCTCAAAGGGGTCGTGTTTGCACGCGATTCCGCCGAATTATTGGGTGAATCCAATGCCATCCTGGATGAAGTTACCCTGATCTTGCAACGCTATCCTGATTTACGGGTGGAGGTCGTGGGTCATACCGATAGCCATGGTGGCGCGCAGCATAACCAGCGCCTGTCCGAGCAAAGAGCGACTTCCGTGCGTACCTACTTAATTGACAGCGGTATTTCCTCCGACCGACTTGGCGTCAGAGGTATGGGAGAAAATGAGCCGGTAGCTGACAACGATACCGTGGAAGGTCGCGCCCAGAACCGACGGGTGGTGTTGCACATTTTGAAATAGACTCTTAATGACGGATTGCCTCATTGAAAAATAACGCAGATACGTGCACCGGGCGATCAGCGTCGGTTTACAGTGCGGCCCAGTACCGCGGCCTGTGGGTTGCACTGCTGTTGGGTACCCTAGTATGTGTGTTATTGGCGTTACTGGGGGAACCGGGCGTACCAACAGCCTGGAATTCCCGCCTATCGTCGGAACTGTTGTGGCTGGCGTTGATCTATCCGGCAATTGAAGAGTGGCTGTTCAGAGGGGTGATCCAATCCAGACTGCTAAATTGTCGCTATGGGAATTCGTCAATTCTGGGAATCAGTGTCGCTAACGCCATAACTACCGTGCTCTTCATGGCGGCTCATTTAATGACCCTGCGCTGGCCGTGGGCGCTGTTGGTAGGGGGGCCATCGCTGATGTTTGGCTGGTTTCGCGATCGTTATCGCAGTATCTTACCCGCGATCATTTTACATAGCTGGTACAATGCCGCCTACTTTATTCTGTGCGGTCTCCCCGAATAACGTGGTGCAACTTGTTCGACCTGGATGTATCCGGCAAAGTACACAATGAGTCTTTGATCCCGCAATGCCGTGGGCACCCATACTTCGAGAAGATTTACCAATGTCGCCCCGCCGTACCACCTAATACCAGACCTTGGACGGCCCGCTCGAAGGCTGGGCGTCAACCGACTTCTGATCCTCTGCGGTTTCCTGCGTATCACCGGGAGCCTGTTCCACAGACGGCGTCGCAGCTGCGGGTGTTTCTTGTTCTGGCGTTGCTTGTGTAGCATCCTTGCCGCCACCGGCGTCGCCGTCGGATTTGGGCGTCGCCTGCGCTTCATCACCGCCGACCAAATCCATGAATTTGCCGATACCCGCCTTGGTGGTATTGATCACTTTATCCACCACACCTTCCTCGGGCTCTCTGGGGGCCTGGGCGGACTTTGTGACCTCGCAGGGCGAGCCTTTGAAATAATTGGCAAATGACACCGCGTACTTGTGTTGCTCTGCATTATAATTCCTGCCGGCCAAATCCCGCTTGATCTCCTTGACCAGCGCCTTGTCACAATCGCAATTTAAATAGCCTTTTTCCACATAACAATAATCATGACGCATACACGCCGCATCCAGCCGGTCGAGGGCCTCCGGTGGCGGGTCCATAACTTTGGGATGGTCCGGTCCACACCAGTTACCGTAAATGGCAAAGATACCTGCGGATTCCTGTTTTACCTGGTGGCGGTTCGATGCGCACGCGCCCAGCATCGAAACCAGCAGGACAATGGTCAAATATCGCAACATATAAACTCCCTGTCGTTCAATAGTGAGGTGGTGGCGTTTCTTCCGACGCCGGCGCAACATCACTGGGTATCAGACTCTTGAGCCGATCCTGCAATTGCAGCATTTGCGCCTGAAGCCGATCAATCTGCCATTGTTGTCGCACAATGACGTCGTTCAACTGATTAAGAGTGTCGTCCTGAAATGCCAGACGGGTCTCCAATTCGGTAATACGTGCTTCCATTGAAACTCCGGATGTTTGGCGCCGACTGTTCGCCTGACAGCGGCGCGTTTAGGAGTAAGCCCAGACTGGTATGGAACGGGTGGCGTTGCGCAGATCCTTGTCAAGATTCTTGTATTCCGGTTCAAAACGCCCGACCAGGTCCCAAAACCGTGCCGAATGATTGCAGTATACCGTATGACAGAGCTCATGAATAAAAACATAACGCATCAAGCGTGGGGTCACAAACAACAAATTGCAATTCAAACTGATATTCTTCTGCGCACTGCAACTGCCCCATAATGTTTTCTGGCGCCGGATACCGGCAGCATTAAAGCCCAGTCCGGCATCCCGGCTCACCTGCTCAAAGCGCGGCAGCAATTCGCGTTTACCGGTCGCCATCAACCATTGCCGTAGTACCCGTCGCGTATCTTCCGCTGTTGCCGAAGTGATCTGCAGATGTGGCTGTTGCGCCGGGGTAGTCAGCACTTCAATTTTGTTACGTACGCCGCTACAGTGGCTCACCCGCCAAGTCTGGTGCACCGACGGCAAGTGGATGACGCTCGGTTGCAAACTGTACAGGTCTGGCTGTTCTTTCTGGCGCTGTTGCAGCTCACGCAGAGTCTGGTGGATCCAGACTTGATGCTCCGCCACAAATGGGGGTACATGTCGGACATGCATCCGTTTGGGCAGAATCACCTCCACCTGTCCCACGGAAGTAATCCGCAATTGCATGCGCTTGGCACGCGCGCTGATCCGTACTGCGTACGGTGGCGGCACGGGTGACGCGGAATCACTGTTGGCCCTGGCACCCACAGGCATAAATAATTCCAACTGTTTAGAAGGGGATCTCATTGATGTTAAATTATAAAGCCCCTGCACGGTCCTTGCCCAGGAGTAACCGCAATTAATGCAGTTCATGGAACTCTATTATCTTTGCTTATTGTGAATTGACCAGGAACGGCACGGAAAAAAAACACCCGGGTCGGCCGGAAAGCAACGTTTCCAACCGACCCGGGGTCGAGGCTTAATTATCCTTCGCGCAATCCGCAGGTCCGAAATTGCCATCTAATTCAATGTTTTGCCAGGTTTCAGCCGTATAATCCGAAGTGCCCGCGTGAGCCAAGCTGCCAAACATGAGGGCGATAAATGTCAATGCAATTATTTTTTTCATGAAATTAACCTTGTTATGTGCGTAGTTTAAAAATGACCTGCATCTCCCGGCGGAGGGAAATACATCTCCTGGACTCCTGCCATACAACCATTCGTTGCTGTTCTTCTTGAACTGGCATCTCTTTCGTCCACCCACCACGAAATCTGAAGGGGTGTCACGCACAATGTGTGAACTGCGTCACAAAATTATTCCACGCAAATTGCGATTTCTCTTGGTCAAATTTTCAACTACTTAAAACGGTCCACGTTTTGGGGGAGGTCTGACTTTGGCCTTGCGTGCCACAATCACTATCGGATATATCTGTATAATAACAATGGATAAGCGCCACCGTTTGATAGACACCTGGTCGTTTGCGTTGGTAGCGATTGGTATTGGCTGTAAACCCGCGAGTCAAGTTCGATACCCGGCGCATACCGGCACGATGACATCAGCCACCGCCCAGCATTCACCCGGTTTATTGATGAACCAGTTTGCGCAGTTTATGGATTTCTTGTTGCACTTCCTCGGGGATGAACTCCCCCGCGGAACCGGAATAGGTATGCGCCACATACGCTTCATATTCTTGAAAACACAGGCGCGCATATGGATGCTTGGCATAGCTCATCATGCATTCTTTCAAATACAGATCCGCCAGTGAGAAATAGAAATCATAACCAATGGCGCGCTCGCACAACGCCAGCCAATAGAGCAGCATCGGAATTTCCTGCTCCGCGGCACGTTGCGCCAGGTAGCGAAACAACACCCCGCGCAGCCAAACCCTGGATATTTCCTGTTCCGGCGTCGCGTACATGGTCCCCCGCGTCTTCAGGGGGTCAGCCAGTACCTGCAGGGCATACCGTTGTACCACACTGAATTCTTCCGGTTCGCCCGCTTCCCGGACCATGGGCATGAGCTCTTTTACGCCTTTGATCCATCCCAGCAATTGTTTCCGGGTTTCGTCCGTGTGTTGCAGCAAAGGTACATATGCACGCAGGGACTGCACCGCCTGATCGGGATTATTGCGCACTTGTATCATGATCGTGACCAGCCTCTGCAATGGGCGAACCAATTCAAGTTCGGTCTTGACGGTATCGGTTCTTAAAAAGGCATCATAGTATCGCAGCGCCTCGTCGTAATTTCGGGTAACATAGTTGAATTCGGCGTAAGAATAGTCATCGTTGAAACGACTGCGCCCGTTACCTTGGAACAACGTTCGGGTGCGGGCATCCTGGACATGACAGGAGCTGCAAATCGACCCCAGTTCATACAGCTGGCTGCGCACGAAGTTGATATCCAGGGAGTCAAACGCGGTATCGATGGTCTGCAGATGGCCCAGCATGTATTGGTACGACACTTGATAGGTACTGGATTTTTGCCGAATGTGGGGTTCAGCCTGCCTGAACAAAGACTCCATTTGATGCACTGCTTGCCGGATATGCGTTTGCTCCTGAGCATCCAAAGCGCGTTGCACGACAATGAGAGGGAACAACTCTTCCATGATCTTTCCAATTTGACTCATGGCCTGGTTAAGGCCCGCGGCATCCACGGCGCCGGCATTGGCAGGCAACGCAACCATACAACAACACAATACCGGTATGACGCGCAGTTTCGAAAACAGCGCCTGGGATGTTCGGATCAAAGTATTACTGGTAACCACCGGAATGCCTTTTTGTCAATATATTGAATACAGCTCTATAAATTCTTTACCCTGGTCATTGTACTATTTAGGTGATCCTTGCCTATAATATTTGTAATGCCCCGCTGGGGGCAAACTCCGGGTGCGCGACCATGAAAATGAAAGCCCTGATCAAGAATCGAGCAGAACCCGGGATCTGGATGGAAACAGTGGCAGTCCCCGCCATAGACACCAACGAAGTGCTTATCAAGGTACACAAAACGGGTATTTGTGGTACGGATCTGCATATTTACCACTGGGACGACTGGGCACAGCGCAACATCAAGGTCCCGCGGATAATCGGCCATGAATTTGTCGGCGAAATCGTTGATATGGGCCCTGGCGTCTATGGCTTAGAGAGAGGTCAACGGGTCACCGCGGAGGGTCATGTCACCTGCGGGTTATGCCGTAATTGCCGGGCCGGCAAGCGGCACCTGTGCCGTCAGTCCGTAGGGATCGGCGGCGGACGCGACGGGGCTTTCGCGGAATACGTGGCGGTACCTGCCGCCAATATATGGCCGGTTCATGAGGACATTTCTTCGGAAATCGCCGCCATCATGGACCCACTGGGCAATGCGGTACACACCGCATTGTCGTTTGATCTTGTGGGTGAGGATGTCCTGATCACCGGCGCCGGCCCCATTGGCATCATGGCGGCTGCTGTGTGTCATGCCGCCGGCGCACGTCATATTGTCATTACCGACGTCAATACCCACCGACTGAAACTGGTCGATCTGATGCGTGTGGCGCGCCCGGTGAATGTCATGAAAGAATCTCTGGACGACGTCATGGGCGATTTGAAAATGTCCAATGGCTTTGATGTGGGCCTGGAAATGTCGGGCAACCCGCAGGCGTTCAACGATATGCTGCATCACATGTATCACGGCGGCCGGATTGCGATGCTTGGTTTTTTACCACCGACGACACTGATCAACTGGGATGAAATTCTATTCAAGGGTTTGCACCTAAAGGGCATTTACGGCCGTGAGATGTTCGAAACCTGGTATAAGATGACGCAATTACTGCGCAGCGGACTGAATATCGCCGGCGTCATCACCCACACTTTCGACATTGACAACTACCAGCAGGCGTTCGATGTGGTACACCAAGGCAACTGCGGCAAGGTGATATTGCAATGGGACTGATTGTTCAACCATCGGCACGCAAGGAATGAACCGCCCCATGCCGGACCTCGACCAGCATTGTAGTCTGGTACTTGACGGTATCCGCCAGTCAGGTTTGTATAAACAGGAACGTACCATTAGTACGCCCCAGGGCGTTACCATTGGCGCCCGCGAAGCGGGACCGGTTCTGAATTTCTGTGCCAACAATTATCTCGGATTGGCCAATCACCCGCGGTTAATCGCTGCCGCCAGTGCCGCTCTCCAAAGTCACGGCTTCGGCATGGCTTCGGTGCGGTTTATATGCGGCACCCAGGATCTGCATAAGACACTGGAGCAAAGCATTGCCGCTTTTCTCCAGACAGAAGATGCTATTCTGTACACCTCATGCTTTGACGCCAATACCGGTTTATTCGAAACCCTGCTCGACGCGCAGGATGCGGTCATCAGCGACCAGCTCAATCATGCCTCTATTATCGATGGCGTGCGATTATGCAAAGCCACGCGTTTACGCTACGCCCATGGCGACATGGCCGATCTTGAGCGTAAACTCAAAGCAGCAGCCGCCTGCCGCATACGTCTGATTGCCACGGACGGCGTGTTCAGCATGGATGGGGAACTGGCAAAACTAGACGTTATTACCGATCTGGCGCGCCGCTATCACGCCCAGGTGATGGTGGACGATTCCCACGCCACCGGATTCATCGGCCCGACAGGCCGGGGCAGCGCGGAGCATTTCGGCGTCATGGATAATATCGATATTTACACATCGACTCTGGGTAAGGCCCTGGGGGGCGGCTCCGGCGGATTTACCGCGGCCAAGCGTCCCATTATCGACTTGCTGCGCCAACGCTCCCGACCTTATTTGTTTTCCAATACCCTGCCCCCGGCGCTGGCGGCGGCAGGCATTCAAGCTCTGGAATTGCTCAGTGAGAGTAGCGCATTGCGCGCACAACTCATGGATAACACCCGGCATTTTCGCGCTGGTATGCGCGACGCGGGATTTGATATCCTGCCCGGTGAACACCCGATTGTGCCGGTTATGCTGTACGAGGCGCCGCTCGCCCAGGAAATGGCGGCGCGCATGTTGACCAAGGGCGTTTATGTGGTTGGTTTCTTCTATCCGGTGGTGCCCCTGGGACAAGCGCGTATCCGCTGCCAAATATCCGCGGCACACTCCATCGCGCAACTTGATCAAGCCATTGAAGCCTTCACTGCGACCGGTAAAGAACTCAATGTATTGTAAGCAGCAGGTAGTAAATGTTCCAGCCGTCTGAACGCATGCACCATATTATGGAACATCCACTGGGCTTTATCTGGCAGGTGTTTTGTCGATTTCGCGCCAATCAGGGCGTGCTGTTGGCTGGCGCGCTGGCATATTATTCCTTGCTTTCCATCGTGCCGGTCATCGTCGTGGTGCTGGTGCTGGTATCCGCTATTTATGATACTGAAGTATTGCTCGCGACCATGCATGATTATGTGGTCATGGTGGCACCCGGCCGCACGGATGAAGTGCTGGCGCAGATTCGTCTGGTTCTGGAAAACCGGCATCTTGTGGGATGGATGGGCTTGGGCAGTATGCTGGTCTTCAGCTCGTTTGCCTTCACTGTTCTGGAAAACATCATGCTGGTAATTTTTTCTCACCGTGCCGAGACTCGACGGCGACCGGTGTTGCTGTCATTGGTTATTCCCTATGTCTATATTTCGTTACTGGCCCTGAGTCTGCTGCTGGTAACTGCCGTCGATGGTTTGCTGCAGACTATGAACACCCGAAGCCTGCATCTGTTCGGTGGTGAATTCACCTTGAGTGACACCGAATCTTTTTATATATCGACCATCACTCTGCTCGGCGAAATCATCATGTTGACTTCTTTCTATCTGGTGATGCCCGTGGGCCACACCAAATGGCGCCACGCCCTGATCGGAGGCACCAGTGCCACACTGCTCTGGGAAGCAACACGCAGTTTTCTAATCTGGTATTTTAACAACTGGTCTCCGGTGAACATTCTTTATGGCGCATTTGCGACCACCATCGTGATCCTGCTCAGCCTGGAAATCGCCGCCATTATCCTGCTTGTAGGCGCTCAGATCATCGCCGAGTATGAACAAATCGCCGCCGCGGCCAAACCCCGCAAAGCCTGACGGACGTTGCTCAAGTCATCAGCCAACCGTACCACAATGGCAACGTGACGAGACTCAAGGCCGTGGTTACGGTCACTGCCACCGCATACAATGCCGTATCAAGGTTAAATTGGTCGCAGATCACCAGCCCCAGCACCATGCATGGCATTGCCGACTCCATGATGATCGCCGCGCGCACTTCTCCGCTCATGTCGGCACCGAGCATGACGAGACCCGCCAATACCAAGGCCGGCACCACAAACATGCGAATCAATACCACCGGCGCCACCATTGGCAAAACGCGCCAGCCGGATTGCCGCCACTCCAAGCTAAGCCCCAATGAAAACAGCATGAGGGGCACGACCCCCCGTTCCAATAACTGCAGAAATCCCTTGATCACCTCGGGCATGGGCACGGCCAGGACATTGAGAGTAATGGCCGCCATCGCTGCCCACAGCGCGGGTATCCGAAGCAGTGCCGCAAATCCCCGTGGTTCACTGCTGTCCCCGGTACCCAAGCGCGCCGCCACCCAAATACCCAGGGTAAACAACAATGGTGTACAGGCGAACAAGTCATATTGAATGGCGATACTGCGGGCCCAAGGGCCGAACGTCGCCTCAAGCACCGGCAATCCTAAATAAGTTGCGTTGGGGAAAGTTGCCGCAAGTATCAAAGCACCGGCCTGCGCCGAACCGGTTTTACACGCCCGACAGATCAGCAAGCTGACCAGCATGCCGATGACTACCGCAACCGCTGCCGCGCCGGCGATCATTAGCGATCCGGTCCCCAGATCCGCGCGCCACAGCACCGACAACACCAAGGCTGGCAACAGCAAGTAATACACCAGGGAGGTAAGCACCTTACGGGTCGCCATCGGTTCGAGCTTTCCGGGACGTACCCGACGCCAGACAATACCGCAGATAATCAACGCACCCATTTGCAGCAGAACTTCGATCACATGTAGTTGTCCCTATGCCCCGTTACTATTGATGCCCAGGAGTAATTGTCATGGCTTACTCTACCGCCTTAGCATCACGCTCTCCGATGACAGCGCACCAGGTTCAGGAAATGTCACCAAACAGCCAAGGCATGAACTCTCTGCCGCGACATTTTACTACTATTTTGGTATGGCTTATAGATTTTACTTGAAATAGGCGGCGTTAATTTTATGTGGCGCCGCTCTTATTAGCGGTATCCTGTCGAGACATGGGGATATTTAAGTGTCGTAAACAATGTGTACTCGTTTCACCACAATCTACTGCCATGTTACAACAAACGTTTCATTTCATCGCGTCAACCGCGTTCAATTATTAAATAATGTTAATTCTGAACCGGAAATATTGTGCAACACGTTAAATGTACTAGTAATTAATTAATTCGTATTTAATTTTCCTCAGGTAAGGTCAGTGGCATATTACCGGCATTTCGTGTCGGAACATAAAAATTCGCAAGGCGAACGGATCGCGGTGAACGACTTGGAGCAGGTGACAAAAGATGCATAACACATCGGACAAATGACTGCGCGCCACAAGGAAACACTATGAACGACCCGAAAACAAATTTAGCGAATTTCAAGTTTAGCTCCTTAAGCGCAGTGCCATCCATCGATCAGTTAGCTGAAACCAACCGTCAGCAAAAGATGCGGTTGGCGAAAAACAGTTACGCATCTTTAATAATCGACCACTTGCCCGATGCCGTTTTGCTCGCCAATAAAAAAGGTGAGGTACTCGACGCCAACGCGGCCGCATGCAAACTGCTTCACATTTCCGAAAAGCGGAAGCGGGACTACAACATTGATTGGATGTTGGCGGCGCCCGTAGTCCAGGACGCCATGGGAGAAAACCGCACCATAAAACGCCTGCGAATTGGTTCCGGCACCGGCAGCGACCCGGTTGATCTGGAAATTCATAGTGACATGGTTACCACTCAACACGAAACATTGCACTTGCTGGTGTTGCGCAACATCAGCGACTACCAAAGAACGTGCAACGAACTCACCAAACTGGCACTGACTGACGACCTGACAGGGATCTGCAACCGCCGGCATTTCATCCAGCTGTTGACCAAGGAACTGGACCGTGTCAGGCGCTACAATACGCGACTTGCCCTGATCCTGTTTGACATCGACCGTTTCAAGACCATCAATGACACCTTCGGGCATAATGCCGGCGACGAAGTGCTCAGACATCTCGCACTGGTCAGCAAACAGATTTTCCGTGACATTGACACCATCGCCCGCTTGGGCGGCGATGAGTTTATCGCCTTGATGCCCCAAACCGGGGTGCACCAAGCGCATTTTGCCGCCGCCCGGTTGCGTGAAGCGTTGAAATCGCAATCCGTACAAACCAACGATCACAGCCTTCACTACACAATCAGCGCCGGCGTCATCGAGTCCCAGCGTGACGACCTTTCCATCGACAATTTGTTGAAAAAAGCCGATTCCGCTCTCTATGCCGCCAAACGCAGTGGCCGGGACGCAATTCGCACCGGTGATATCGCCTGCGCCTGATGGACTGAGCGCATCGAGTCGTCACCCGCGCCACCCCTGGTACAGCCTCAGTACGCGTGCGCGGACGTCTCGGCATGACGGTCCGGCACAGCATCTGGCCAACTGTCCTGGTCGTCTGGGCCTGCATCGTCACAAGCGCCTGCATCACCGGATCACAAGTGCGTTAGCCGTATTACCCGACTGTACTTTTTGAAGCAACGCCACATCATCGGCGCAATACTCCAAGCGGCAACCGTGGTGACCGGCCAACCAGCGTAGACTGCGCCGTGAGTAAAAAGAGATATGAGTGGGATCACGTCGATAGTACCAGGATGCGAAGTCCGTTTCCGCAGACAGCATGCGCGTCATGATGCCCAACCAGCCACCCGGTTTTATCGCCTGTAACAGATCTCGCAGCACACTGCCTGGTGACGCCAGATGTTCCACTACTTCGCTACAGGTGATAAAATCGTAGCTCCCCCGCAATACACTTTCATCGGGCATGTAATATTTATCGTAAAGTTCCATTTCATACCCCGCCTCCCTTAACATCAACGCCAATGCCGGGCCCGGACCACATCCGAAATCCAAACCCCGCGCCGGTGGTGACACGCGCGCGCGCATGGCATCAAACAGCGGTTGCAGAAATTTACGGTACCGGGGATCGTGAGGGTCATTATTGTGGGTATCGTAGTGGGCTTTTTCCCGGTCAACGGTCAGGTGAAACTGGGAACCAAGAAAGACAAGCGCACAGGAACCGCAGCGGAAATAAATACGCTCGGCATCCTGATAAAATACACTCCCCTTGCCTGCCGTGCATAGCGGACAGGTAGTCAACGACACATTCCTCGACATCGGCTCAGGGCAACTGCGTCGCCGCCCACTCACCTTGAAACACCATATCCGGTCGAATCATCCAGAGTAATCTCCAGTTATCTTCATTATTTCTTTCCAGACACATGATTGCTCCAGGGGTGAATTCGGCGTGCAATTTGGATTCATCGCCAAGCATCAGGTGCGATGCCAACTTCGCCATGAATGGCAGATGTCCCACCACCAAAGTGTCCCGGTCCCAGCTGCCGCTTTGCCAAGCGAATGCTTGGGGATCGTCTTGCGGATTGATGATGTCGCTGACGTCCACCGGCACATTCAATTCCAATGTTTGCAGCATAAGTTCTGCCGTTTGCCTGGCGCGCAATTTACCGCTGTGGATAACGCGTTGACATGAGAAGGCGACGCGCTTGAGAAACTCAGCCATTGCTCCCACCTCGGCGAATCCGCGTTCGGTCAGCGGACGTTCTGGATTCTGTGCCTTGCTGCAGGACTGGCCATGTTGCATGATATACAGTTTCATGGCGCTTACCTCCTCATAGGGTTATCGTACACATCGTTTCCTCAGCCACCACCCGGGCCACCGCCTTCCACCTTGTTACGGATGCAGGTTATCCATAAAATCATAAATCCGCTCCACCCAGACGCTCCTCATAGGGCGTAGCTGCGATTTACGACTCCATTGACTGTCTATGCCACCACAAAACTAACCAACAAAGAGAGCAACGCCAAATAACTTTTGATGAAAAAATGCTAACCCACTGTACAACACCAAACCCAGCACCGGGCGCCACCACCCTATTTCCGCTAATTGCAGGTGATTGCGTCCTTGCAGGATCGCCAGAAACGGCACAATCGAAGTGTGTGCGCCGAACTGCTGCCAGTTATCCCCCAACGCCTGACGCTGTTTATAATCGATCGACGGAGGACCCATCACGGACAATACTAAAAAAGTACCGAAAAAGATGGCCGCAGCGACATCTCCATTATAAACCACGTGCACTGCCGACCACAGACCGGTGCCCACGAGAAAAGGGTGGCGCGTAATTCGGTAGATGCCGTGCGCCGCGACGCCTTTGAGAATCAGCGCCTCACCGCCTACCGCCGTTGGGTTTGGCGTGATCATGCCCAGCACCAGAAACACGCACGCCGGGACCATGAACACCGATGCCAGCCACCGCAGCGCTGTTATTTGCCCCCATAAGTCCTGCAGAGGCGCGTGCCGGTAGGCCTGGATCAACCATATCAGTCCCGCCAGGGACGCCAAGGCAAAAAGCGCCAGATAAACTTTTTCCCCCAGACGCTGCACCAGCCAGCCGCGCATGGCGGTGCCGGCGACGCATAAATGTATGGCGATGAAAAACAAGGCTGCGCCAATGAGTTGTAGCATGTTGGTTCCCGGTTTAGAAAATCACTGCGTTTCTTGGCGCGATAAACACCGAAGCTACCACCAAGCCCCAGGACGTTTATGATGCACACGAGTAAGTAGCATCCAGACATCCCGCGCCGGGCACGAACTACGCGCCCGGTTTTTGAAAATTGAACGTTGATTACATACTACAACACCATTGAGGGTAAAAAAATGGTGTGGCATACATACCTTATATCGCTATCGTGCATATCGAACAAAGCGTCGGCGGGAAACCCGGAATCGCGCCGCGTACCTTGGCGGCGCGCGGATGAAAAACCTGCGCATGGTCCGCTTCCGGCGTCGCCGCATCATCATCTGCCGGCGTACTGCCCGCGCTCACCCTGTCCGGCCGCTTACGCTGATGTCGTTCACCTCGGCAACGCGGGGTCATGACCCAACTCCAATAAACTGCATTTAACTCATGGATAAGTCCCATACTCTGAAGCAAGATGTCGTTTATTTGATAACCATATGATCGGGAAATCCAATGTACCGACCCGCAGAACCGGGGTGGCATGGATTGCGCGTTGCAGCGTTTCCACGAATAATAATACCCTTCAACAGGACCATCCAACCATGGGGAAGTTTACAACATGACGCACACCACACCCGATGCCAAAATCATCTGCAATTCCACGCTGGGCGTAGAGCTGGACGAAACCGAATGTGCCGTGCTGGCGAAAATCATGGATCTGCGGCAATTAAATGATGGTGACTACGTGGTCAAGGAAGGAGAAGCCAACAAATGCCTGTGTCTGTTGGCCGAGGGTAAGCTTATCGTAAATAGCAGGATCGAAGATAAAGAAACAGACGTCTACGTCATGCAGCCGGGTGAATGCGCGGGGACCCGCTCTTTTATTGATCATGCTCCCCGACGCGCCACCTTAAAGGCGAAAGGTCCTGCGACTGTCTACGGCATGGACCCTCAAAAATTCGAATCCCTGCTGGCAGCGCACCCGCACATTGTTTACAAAGTGATGCGTGCCTTATTCCGTATCACCCATGCCAATTTGATGCGTATGAATGTCGAAACCCGCGAATTGACCAACTACATCCATAAAACTGGAGGGCGCTATTGAGCGTTTTGCGTCCGCTACCGCACTTTTACCAACTTGTAGATGCGCCGGTCCAGGTCCGGCAGATAAAACACCTTTTGTCCCGGGGTCACGGTCAGCAGCACGGTATCCAGTGAAAATGGCCCCAACACGGAAGCGGAGGTTAGCAACTGATAAACGCCCGGCTTCAGAGCGTGGGTACGCAATGTCAGATGATCCGCTGCGCGTTCCAGTTGATAACCGCTGAAAGGCGCTGCCAACGGCTCGCCAACGAACACACCTTCGCGTGGCCACATCACGCTTTTCCAATACGCCTCGATCATGGACTCTCCCAACAGGTAGTGCTCCATAACAATGCCCGGCATGGGAAACTTTTGGGGATAGTTGCAAGGTTCCACGACCGTACCGTAACTGCCAGTGGCGCCCGCCTCCAGCCAGGATAGGACACTCATCTGAGCGCTGCCATTCAACACGCCACCTGCGGACGTCAAATGATCTGCAATGGCGCCAGCCTGAAACCTCACGGTATCGAGATGCGCCACCGCCGCCATGCCGGTGAAATAAAACAGTACATCCTGCCGGTCCCGCAGCGCATCCGTGTTTACCACTTCAATGCGTGTCCAGGGAGACAGAATAGTTTCGATTTGCGGGTACTGGGCCGCACGTACATTGCGATTTTTATCCGAGGTACTGACCAGATAAGCCGTGCCTTCCGGCATGGTGGCATCCGCGGCAACGCCCCGATCCACCAATGCTTTGGCCTGCGGCCAGTCCTTTGCCGCCAACATCATCGCCGGCCTGATTTTATAGTCCTGGAAAGGCGTAGCGGACCAGCTGTTAAAATATGGATTTGTCCTTTCGTCCACGCGGCAGGTTCCCGACTGCTGGCCGCCGCAGAACGCCGCGTCATAACCCAGGGTCAAAGCGCTGGTGATGGACATGCAACCCACGCGATACGGTAACATCCAGGCGAGCGCATAAGCCTGGACCGAGGGCGGTGTATGTACCCTGATGTAGTCGTTCAGCTTGGCGAAGGCAGCGGGCGATAACGTTGCCTGATCGACCGGCAAGTCCACATGGATCAGATTAGTGGCGGGAATCTTGCGGCGTTGTTGATAGTAATTTGCCAGGCGTATGCTCAACGTAGAAGCGTCATTGACGATAATCGCCAGTTGTTCCGGCGCCAATCGATAGGTTGGCAGCACCAGCACGGGAAGATCTGCGGACATTGCCGGTGACGCGTGCGTCGGTGTAATACCGAGCATCAACAGCAGAGACAGGCAATATCGAGATCGATTCTCGGTCCGCAACTTAACTGACAAAATCCCCTACCCCCAACCCGCATGCCTGCATCATGATAGCGATGCCGGTGCTCTGGAGGCAACTGCGTTCACAATTTAACCTGTCAGTTCTGACCCATCGGTTTAACAAATACCCGTTTTTCATACTTCCATGTTGTCCGGTAAAACGCCTGGACGGAATCCTTGACGATCACCGGTCGAAACGCATTGTCCAGTTTGAGCCAACGCTCCTGCAGAGGTGCCGCCACACCAGCCTCCTGCAATGCGGCACGCAGTAGTTCCTGACGGATCTTGAAATGCTCCGGCGTGATGTACATGGCGCGGTGTGCTATTTTCAGTTCTTTTCCCGGATAAAAAACTCGACCCCCCATTTTTTCGCCCATAAACTGCGTTTGCCGATTTTCAATCGCTTCCTGGCTGTGTCCCGCAAAAAATTGTTGTAACACAGGGTGCGCATAAACGAGGTCATAGAATATTTTATGAACTCGACGCAATGTCTCCAAACCGCCAATATCGTCAAATAGCGTTGTTGTCATCGTCTGCTCCTCCAGCTATAACCCTAGTTAAATTGCCAATAGTATAGCGTATCCCCGCAGAAAAACCGGAACCCATAATTAGTTTCAATATCATCTACCTGGCTATAACCGAGTACACTACTCGGCTGTATCACCCGGGGCTGAGGAGTCCTCCGGGTGGCGACAGCTAGCGACACCCGACCTCCCCGATCTCTCCGCTGCTCCAAACAGCTCCCGTACGGACGCAGGCAACGTTGGGATGTAACAAAAGACTGGTCCTTGGGTCCACAATGGAATTTAATGCGAATATTCTTTCATATGAAGGCATCTTCATAACATAAGCCACCAAAAATAATCAGGACAAACCAATGACATCCGTCAATTGCGTAGACAAACTCAAAGTACTTGCAGATCCCACCCGGCTGTCGGTGATGGATGAGTTGTTTCACGGTCCTCGCCATGTGAATGACCTGGCACGTATCCTTTCGGTGGAACAGAGCCTGCTGTCGCATCACCTGAAAGTGCTGCGGGATGCGGAACTGGTCATCGCCTCCCGATTGGGCAAAGGCGTGATTTACAGTCTGCCACCGGGCACCGATACCCGGACCACTGAAAAAACCATAGATCTGGGCTGTTGCTGTTTGAACTTCGCTGCGCGTCATCGGGGAGACTCCTGATGCTGCGCCTTATTTTCTGTCTGAACCTCGTTTGGTTATTGGCAGGTTGCGACGCCGCCGATCACGCCAGAGAAAAGCTCGTAATTACCGGGTCCAGCACCATCGCGCCTCTCATTGCCGACATCGCCCGACGTTTCGAAAGCCAGCATGCCGAATACCAGGTGGATGTGCAAAGTGGTGGTTCCTCACGGGGTATCGCCGATGTCCGTCGCGGCGTTGCCCACATCGGTATGGTATCACGCGGTCCCGATAGCGACGAACAGGATCTGCAGTGGTATGCCCTCGCACGTGATGGCATCGGCATGATCATACATCAGCAAAACACCATTGCAGCGCTGAATGCCGCGCAGATCGCCGATATATTCACCGGACGGATCATGGATTGGCAAACGCTGGGCGGACCCGCGCAAAAAATCACCGTCGTCAACAAAGCGGAAGGCCGATCGACGCTGGAGGTCTTCCTCAAGTTTTTTGCCTTGAAAAACAGCACTATCAAACCGCAGGTCATTATCGGTGAGAATCAACAGGGCATTAAAACCGTTGCCGGCAACATCGGGGCCATCGGTTATGTCTCCATCGGCAGTGCGGAAGTGGCTATTGCCGAGGGCACTGCAATTAAATTACTGCCCATGAATGGCGTGGCGGCCTCCGTTGACAATGTGCGCAACGGCAGTTTTCCCATCGCGCGCACCTTGCACCTGATCACTGGCGCCAAGCTCACGGCGGCCGCGCGAATTTTTCTTGATTTCGCATTATCGCCCGCGGTGCATGATTTGATCGAGGCTCAGTATTTTGTCCCGCTCCAGCGCTGACCTGGCCCTGCGTCGCCTGACCCTGGTCTGCGCCCTGAGCGTAGCGTGTATCCTGGGCTTGATCACGGTGTTTCTGACGCTGGCGTCGCTGCCCGCGTTCACCGATATCGGCATCGTCGCCTTCGTCCGGGACCTCGCGTGGTACCCTCGGGAAAACATGTTCAATCTGGTACCGATGATCGCGGGCAGCCTGATCGTCACCGCCATCGCCTTGTTGATGGCGACCCCCCTGGGTATCGCCGCCGCAATATTTCTCAGTTACTACGCCCAAGGTTTCGTGGGTGCGTCATTTCAACGCCTTGTGGAATTACTAACGGGCATACCCTCTGTAGTCTTCGGGTTCTGGGGACTGGTGGCCATCGTGCCCCTTCTGGCCGCCTGGCATGCGCCCGGCGCCAGCGTATTGGCAGCCGCTCTGGTTCTGGCATTGATGATTCTGCCAACCATTATCCTAATGAGTCATACCGCCATCACGGCGGTTCCCGAATCCTACCGGCACGCGGCGGCGGCTCTTTCCCTGGATCGTTTTGCCATGATATTTCATATCGTTCTGCCGGCGGCGTTTTCCGGCATCATCACCGCCGTGTTACTGGCGCTGGGTCGTGCCATTGGCGAAACCATGGTGGTATTGATGGTCGCGGGAAATGTGGTAAAGCTGCCGTCCAGCGTCTTTGACCCCGTGCGTACCCTGACGGCCAATATCGCTCTGGAAATGGCTTATGCCAGGGATGATCATCGGGCCGCTTTGTTTTTCTCCGGCCTGTTACTCCTGGCTTTAGTGACCCTGCTGGTGTTCATCGGCGAGCGCTTCTCCAGTGTCCGACCGGAACATGCCACGGCAATATCCCCACGAAGTGATCAAACACATGCACACTTTCCGTGACCGCCTGATCGCCTGGATAAGCGCCGCAAGTGTGTTATTGATCACACTGCTGTTTCTTTGGCTGGTGCTGGATATTTTTTTCAAGGGCTTTGCCGGACTGCACTGGAGTTTTCTCACCAGTGCACCATTAAACGCCGGCCGCGCCGGTGGCATCGCCCCGGTGATCGTATCGACTTTGCTGATTCTCGGCGTTTGCATGCTGGTGTGTGTGCCCGCCGGTTTGGCCACCGCCATTCACCTGTCCGAATACACCGTGCGCAACCCCGCGGCAGCGCGTTTGATACGACGCAGTCTGGACACACTGGCCGGTGTTCCCTCCATCGTATTCGGCTTGTTCGGCGCCTCCGTATTTTGCGATCTGCTGGGGCTGGGATATTCAATACTCTCCGGTGGTTTGACGCTGGCATGCATGGTGCTGCCATTCATGATACGCGCCGGCGAGGAAAGTTTGCGCTCGGTACCCCAGGAATACCGGCTGGGCGCCAGCGCCCTGGGATTTTCCCAGTATAGTGTGCTGACCGGTATTCTGATACCGGTGGCAATGCCAGGTCTCAGCATCGGTCTGATTTTGGGTATTGGCAGGGCGCTTGCGGAAACTGCCGCGTTGATTTTTACCAGCGGTTACGTACTGCGCATGCCGGAGTCGTTACTGGATTCCGGACGCACTCTTTCCGTCCATATATATGATCTGGCAATGAATGTCAGTGGTGGTGAAGCCAACGGTTATACCTCCGCGCTGGTGTTGATTGCCATTCTGGTCATGATCAATACCGGCGCCCGCATTCTCACCCAACGCATCGTTCACGAGGTACATATCTGATGAGTCTGTCACTCGAACACCTGCAGCGTCTACAAACCTCGCCCCCCGCGCCCCTGGCGCCGGTCATGGACACCATCATACCGAAGTCTACCGCGCATCATGACCAAAGCATCGCGGTCAACGACGTGGCCGTGGCATATGGCGGGCGCACGGTTATCGAAAATATTAATCTGTCGATACGCACCCGCCACATTACCGTTTTGCTGGGACCCTCCGGTTGCGGTAAATCCAGTCTGCTGAATTGCTTCAACCGAATGACGGATTTGATCGCGCATTGCAGCATTCGCGGCTCTGTGCTTTACCGTGGCGAAGATATATTTCAACCCGATTATGATGTGCGCGGCTTGCGTAAAAAAATCGGCATGATCTTCCAACGCCCCAATCCTTTTCCGTTCTCGATCCGTAGAAATATCGACCTGCCGCTCAAGGAACATGGCATTGCGAATCGTGACGAGCGCCGGCATATCCTGGAAACGGTGTTACAGTCCGTTGGATTATGGCCGGAAGTTCGAGACCGCCTCGAATCTCCGGCATTGCAGTTGTCTGGAGGTCAACAGCAACGCCTGTGCATCGCACGCGCGCTGGCGCTTGCACCCGAAGTCCTATTGATGGATGAACCGTGCAGCGCCCTCGACCCCATGGCCAGCAGTATCATCGAAGAGCTGATCATCCGGCTACGCGGAAAGTATACAATTGTTCTGGTCACCCACAATCTGTTTCAGGCGCAACGCATCGCGGACGACGTAGGTCTGTTCTGGTTGCGCGAAGGTCGGGGTTCACTGGTGGAATTCGGCGATAAAGAACAGATCTTCTCGCATTCCACCCACGAACTGACCCGATCTTACATCAACGGAATCTGCGGCTAAACGCGTTAACTCACTGACACCGGCACTACCGCCTTGAGACCTACCGTGGCACGGATTGCGCGCACTACCGAGTGCTGTCATGATGGCCGCGCAAATCGAGCTCGCCATGGCAGCAAGCGACCTGGATCCAGTCGCGATCCACCTCGATTGGCAATTTCATTATTAATTTTCTATTAAACGCTGAAACGCTACAGGCACTATCATCAATAGATGCTCAAAATCCAGTCATTTCTTTTTTGCCCCTGCCCCGCACTTCGGGTTACATTAACCCAACGGTTACACCGGCAAGATTGGAACTACAATAATCACACTTCAGGAAGAGGGTTGTAAAATGGACGTACGTATGGAATCAGGGGTATGGGGGGTGCGCAGCGTTAATTTCAGGGAAGTAATGTTGTCGCTGTGTTTGTTGTTGCTTTTCGGTTGCCAGGGCGCCGATAATCACGCTGAAGATCCCAACGCCAAAACAACGGGTCTTAGAACGGTACGTGTGGATATCACAGCGGCCACCAGCGAGTTCGCACTCGGTACTACCCTGCAACTCTCGGCAACGGCAATACTTGAGGACGATAGTACCGAAGACGTCACGGAAACCGCAACCTGGTCTAGCCGTGATCCGGAAATTGTCAGTGTTGATGAGCACGGAATTGTTTCCGCTGTGGCCGCCGGTCGCGCCACGGTCAACGCCACGGTACCGGGTATACGCTCCAGTTTCATACTCACAGTACTATCCTCTCCCACGCAACCGACACCACTGCTGACCAGCATCGCAATCACCTACACCGGTGAAAACCCCTTCACGCTCGGCGCCAAAGTACAATTTGCCGCCACCGCCAACTTTTCCGATGGCAGTAGCGAGGATATCTCCACCACCGCCTCCTGGAGCAGTACCGATCCCTTGATCGCAACTGTGGCGCCCGCCGGCCTGGTGGAAATGTTGAGCCCTGGCAACGTAACAATTATCGCCGAAAAAGGCGGTGTTACCGGGCAAGCCACCGTCACCGTGCTTTCCCCACCGCCCGTACTCACCGCTATTGCGGTATCTCATAGCGCCGCTACCCTGCATGTCGGCGACCAGGTTGCCTTCACCGCGACCGGGACTTACGCGGATGCATCGACCGCCGTCATTACCGATCGCGTCACCTGGAGCAGTAGCGATATGACTATCGCCACCGTGGACGCCACCGGTCTGGTCACGCTGCTGGCCCCCGGCAGCGTGACGCTGATGGCGCAATCGGGCACCATCACGGGTGAACTCGCCGTGACGGTGATTTCCGCCGTGACGACATTGACAAGCGTAACCATCAACGACTCCGGTGCCACCATGCGTGCCGGCTTGGCGGTTCAATTCGGCGCCACCGGCACTTATAGCGATGCTTCCACTGCCGACCTTACGCAGCAAGTCGCCTGGTCCAGCTCCGATACTGGAGTCGCCATCGTTGACACTACGGGACTGGTGACACTGGTAAGCGCCGGTGGAGCTATCATCAGTGCGCAACTTGGTGACGTTACCGGCACATTGACTATTACCGTATTGGCGGCGAATGTCACCTTGAAAAGCATAGATGTGATTCATGCCGGTAGTGTGTTGTATGCCGGCAAGCAGGAACAGTTTACAGCGCAAGCGCTGTATTCTGATGCCAGCACCGCCGATATCACCGCCCTGGTGACATGGCACAGCACAGTCGCAACCGTTGCCACAGTGGCCGCCAACGGCCAGGTAAGTTATCTGGCGCCCGGCACCACCACCATCAGTGCAGTTCTGGATACAGTGACCGGCGCGCAGGATATCACGGTCACCGCCGATAGTGTGACCGCCTTGACGATTAGCGCGCCGGTAAGCACCATTGATCATCCCGGCACCCTCCAAGCCAAAGCCACGGCCGATTATGCCTCGGGCGACAAGCTTGATGTGTCGGCCACGGCCACCTGGACTTCCGGCGACACGGGTATCGCGACGGTTTCCAGCACCGGGCTGATCACCTCGGTGGCGCCGGGTCCGGTTACCATCAGCGCGGCCCTTGGGGGTATCGCAGACACACTGGACGTCACCATCAACGCCACCGTCAACGTCGTATCGTTCCAGATCGATGCCGCGAATCAATACACTTTACAAGCGAATGACAGCGCTCAATATTCGGCAACCGCCGTCTATGATGACACCAGCGTCGGCGACATTACCGCCGATGTCACCTGGGAATCGAGCCTACCGGCAGTGGCAGGCGTAGACACCAATGGGGTCGTCACCGCCAACTCCTTGGGAGCCGCCATTATCAGCGCCACCTACCACGGCGCCGTCTCCCGCACTGTGGTTACCATTGCCGAACCTATGACACTTACCGTTGCCGGACGCACCCCCACGGCGTTGGGTCTCACCTGGAAAGCGGTGGCACAGGCCAATACCTATAGTGTTTACTGGAGCACTAGCGCGGGCGTAGGCACGCGCGATAACGTGGTTGCGGATCTGACGCTGAACCAACTCAACGCCTTCCCGTTAACCGCGGATACGGATTACTTTTTGCGTTTGAGAGCCGTCACCGACGGCGTCGCGAGCGATCTGGGACCGGAATTGCACATTGCCGCCGGCACGATGAGCAATAACTCGGCCAGGCTCACCAATGTCACCGTGGGTAGCAACATTGACGACACGAATCAATTGCGCAAGATCGCGCAAGTCACCGACAATGCAGGGCATGCGGATATCGCCTTCAGTCCTGCCTATATCACCCGCTATGCCAGTCAAGTGGAGCTATTAAAACTCATTCTGCCGGTGCGCAACACGTCCGCCACAACGACTTATTGCGATATTCAAGTTGTCGGCAGCTATCGCGACAGCGCCAACCAACGGGTAGGGACGATCAATGTCCCACTGGTCGGCACCATCTTAAAGACAGCCGGCGCTTACAACCTTTCGTGCTTGCTGCCGGGGCAGAACGGTTTCGTCCTGGGTTCCCTGTCACGCTCGACCGCGTATTCCAACACCAGCACCGTGCGCATCGATCAAGTCACTGCGACCAATGCCACAACCGTAAGCATCCCGGGCATTCAATTCCAGACGGTAAGTCTGACGGAGCCGGTTGCCGACCAATTCGAACTACAGGTACTGAACAGCGGCAGCAATCCGGGCGACTTGAACAGTTTACGTGGTTCGGTAAACAGTACCTTTCTGCTGCTTGATACCGATGGCTCGCCTCTGTTCTGGGGCTATCTTGCACCGCCGCCAGATGCCGTACTGAGTTTTATCGGCAGCGCTGGTAACACGGCGAATCTAATCTTCAGTACCGGCTATCAGGGACAGGCGTCCGGCGTCCAATTCATCTTTGATATCGACCCGCTCCCGTCCACGGCACTGGTGCCAGCACCATAGGGTGCGTCATAGTCCGACCCTGGTTTGGCGCCGGTGACAGCGGCTCGCACCCTGCACACAATGCCACCGCGTCAGGTGCCGGCCGCCGAACCCAGGATCACCAGAAATAGGCCAAAGCCAACTGCACGTGGTCCTCATTGCGATATGTATAGAGCACGTCTTCTGGGCGGGTGCCGACAAAAAAATAGGAATTAAAATTCATCTTCCAGCTCGCGCCCAGACGCCTGCTGGCTTCCAATGCCAGCATTTTACCGTCGCCCCCGTTGTCCATGATCACACCCAGTAAGGCGTCGCTGCTCTGAACGTCGTTCAAAGCGATGCGCATGCCGATC
Source organism: Gammaproteobacteria bacterium (assembly GCA_024641505.1). Lineage (GTDB taxonomy): Bacteria > Pseudomonadota > Gammaproteobacteria > SG8-11 > SG8-11 > UBA6920. The sequence goes on along the minus strand of JAHECY010000024.1, from coordinate 21,821 downwards.
ATGGTGTCGTTTTCAAATGGAGTGGTGGCGTCACGCCCCCGGTCGTCGTACAAGTATTCGAGCACCAGCCCCAAATCGGTGCCGGAATCGGCAATATCGGCGAAGGTGTACTCCAGGCCTGCGGTCGTTGCCCAGTAGTCAGGCACGTAACCGGTGCGATAAACCGTTTCCAGTTTCCATAGCCAGCTGTCAAACGTGGCTTGCACATCCAATCCCGTCTGCGTCATGAGATCGTAGTACGGAATTAACTGCGGCCCATTGGCTGTTACTCTCGGCACTAACCGCGGCTCGCGGCCGGTCCCCGTAAAATAACTCACGCCGACATCCCAGGCATCCATACTCCGATACCAGCGCAGCGCATAATCAACATGCCGATCCGCATCCCCGGACTCATATTGGGAATGATCGGTGTCAACGGGCAGACCGAATCCCGGACGACCATCAACTCCAGGAAAGGTGCGTTCCCTGAAACCCGGTAACACCATCAGATCAACGGTGCCCCAATCACCGATCAAGGCCAGGTTCACCATCGGCTGGCCCAGTTTCTCTTCACCGTCGAAACTTTCCACCAGATCGGTTTGATTGACGATATCCACCAGATGTTGGGATTCCGTCACCCCCCAATACACTTTGCGAATCCCGGCGCGCAACTCCCAGAATTCCGCGGCAAGATTCCATGACAGCACACGAATATCCGCATGGTTGCGTGCACTGTCCGCGCTACCGCCCCGAGCAAAGCCTTCGAATCGAAACTGTTGCGCGCCGTTCTGCCACTGGGTGCTGTATTCCGGTTGCAGCGCGCATGACAAATATTGCCGTTCCTGGTCCGCGCTGGCGCCGTCATGCTGAAATTCCCGCATTTCCCAAGAAACACTGCCGGACCAAGGTCCGGCAGAAACACCTTGCGTGGCTAGCAGCAAAGTCAATCCCGTTGCGGGAAGAGAGGGTTTAGGGAAGATCGTACCGATTGTCATAGTCTCAACTCATCATCTGGTTACTGGATGCGTCGTAAGCTGTTCTGGTCAAAATCTCGTGACGCAAGACCGTTCTGGAATTTATATTCCTGCCAGCTCAAGGTGGTACTCTTGCCGGTCTGATGATTCTGCATTTCCATTCGGCCGGGTCGCCAGTACTTCCCCAGATACTGCTGATAATCATGGTAAGTCAGCGTCTTGAGCAACGTGTTCTTGCGATCGTAGTATTGAATCTGCACCGGTTGATACATTTTCTGATCGATCCAGACAACCTGACGGGTGTATCCCGAATTCTCATACTGCGGATATCTTTCAATCACATAACTGTCCGCACCGTTGACCGCCTCATCACGCAGATATTTATAGCGATATTTATCCAGCTCTTGTGACGAAATATCCTCATACGCGAACTCGCTGCCCATGAACGGACCGGATTTGTTGGCGGAGGACACCCGCTTCACCCGCTTCAACGCCGGCAGGAATAACCACTGGTCATCCGCCGTTACGGCATGGGTATGACTTAGAAAGGCGGTACCTTTGACATCCGCGGGACTGTCGAAAATGATCATGGATTTATCGCCATCGCCCTGTGTTTCCAAAGTACGCATACGATTCTCACGCACGGTTTCCTCGCCGTTTTTATTGCGCAACACCATCTCGATACTCGCCACCTGGTCCTGCCAGCCGCGATCCAAGTGATCCGCCTGGCGAGCAATTTCCAGACCCCGTTCTTCCGGGGTCTGAGCCAATATGCTAAACGGCAGGAGCGTCAGCAGGGACAGCGTCAATAGTGAGTGCTTCATCTTTGTTCTCCTCAAGTTGCATTAATAGTGCGGGTAACAGCAGAAAATCGGCAAGCAGCGCGAAGGCGATAACTATCGCCGTCAGTGCGCCCATACCGGCGTTAACTTCGAAACTGGACATGGCCAGGACCAGAAAGCCCAGAATCAGTACCACGGAGGTCACCAGCAGAGCCTTGCCCACTGAGGTAAAGGCGTAACGCACCGCATCCTGGGCGCTATAACCTTTTTCCTTGCGTGCGCGCGTGTATTTGCTGAGAAAGTGCACGGTATCATCGACCACGATGCCCAACGTCATGGTCGACACCACTGACAGCGCCAATCCCACCTCGCCCACCAGCAACCCCCATAGTCCAAAACCCATGGCAGCCGGTACCAGGTTGGGAATCATGCTGATCAGACCGGTTTTTACCGAGCGCAGCGCCACAATCAAGATCAACGAGATGAGCACCAAAGCGATCGTGGTACCCATCAGCATGCCTTTGATGTTCTGCTGCCCGATATGGGCAAACATCAGGGTAGGACTGGAAGCGTTATGACCGGCGATATGGGTGGTATTCGCATCCAGCCAAGCATCGGCACGTTGTTCCAGTGCGAGCACTTGTTTGCTGGACAAAGTCTGCAAGGTCGCTGTCACCTTGGTGGAGGTTTTATCGATATTGATCTGATCGTTGAGATCCAAACCGTACGGCAAAGACATCTCGTACATCAAAAGATACTGCGCCGCCAGATTGCGCTCGTCCGGCAACCGGTACCAAGCGGGATTGTCACCGTGCATGTTCATATTCAAGCGCGCCATGATGTCCGTGAAGCTGGCCACATGCATCGCCTCCGGTTGGGTCCGGTACCAATCGCTGAACGCCGCTACTTCCCGCAGAAAATCCGGGTCGCTGACACCGCCCTGTTCCCGGGCGGTAAGTGAATAACTGATGATATAAGTACCGGTAAGCCGCTTGACGGTGTAGTCGGTATCCTTGCGAAAGGCGACACTTTCATCGAAATAGTTGACAAACACATCGTTTAATTCGTTACGCGGTAAAAACGCGGATAACCCCAGGGTGAGCGCGACCATACCCACGAGTAACTGCCGGCGCCAACGCACGACAAAATTCCCGAAGCTCACCATCGACGAATTATCTTCAGTTTCGGTCACCCGCACCCGCAGCGGAATCAGGGACATAATTGCCGGCAAGAAGGTTAAGGCCAGCAGCCAGGATGTCACCACGCCGACGGCCACCATATTGCCCAAGTGCGCAAACGGCGGCACCTCAGAGAAATTCATGGTGAGAAAGCCAATAGCGGTGGTCAAACTTGCCAGACTTATCGGTTTGAGATTGACGCGCAAACTCTCGGCGATAGCCGCCCGTTTGTCCAGGCCCCGACGCATTTCATGCAACATGGTCACGAGCACATGTACCGCGTTGGCAATGGCGACGGTCAAAATAATCGTGGGTGATGTCGCTGAAGGCGGTGAAATAGGGTAACCAAGGTAGCCACCAATCCCCAGGGCGCTGATGATACTCAGCAAGATCACATTGAGCGTGATAAATGTGCCACTGAACCCTTTGAGCAAGAAACCGAGGCTCACCAACATGACGGCAAAACTCAAGGGCACCAGGGTCTGCATATCCAGCATCGATGATTCGGAAAATGCGTTATTCATCATCACCATGCCGGTCAGCCGCACGTCCATGCCGGGATAAGCGGCCCGAATATCATCGGCGATGGCGCGCACGTGGCTGACAACCTCCGGTACTTCCTTGGTGTCATCCACATGTGGTAATTGCACCGTGATATTGACACCGGTAACGTCACCGGCGCTGGACACCAGGCGATTTGCCAGTAATGGTTCCTTAAGCGCGATTTGCCGAATCTTTGCCAAATCCGAATGCGACAGACCCGCGACAGACGGCACCAGATCAGCCACCACCAGGTCATCCCCTTCCGCGTGGGTATGCTGGAAATTGGTCAGGGAATCCACCCGGATCGAATAAGGCGTCTGCCAGGCCCGCCGGGTGACATCGGCCACGGCGTTGAGACTTTGCTGGCTGAACACATTCCCATCCGCCGGCGTCAAGACAATCAATACCGTATCGCTTTTGGTATAGGTTTTCTCCTGAGCCTCAAAGGTCTGCAATTGCGGGTTATCGGCACTGAAATAGACTCGATAGTCGGTAGTAAACTTCAAATACTTCGCCCCGGTTCCCGCGAGTGCAATCATTGTCACCGTCATCAAAATGACCCACCAACGATACCGCAGGATCCAATGTCCAAACGCTTTTTCCAGCTTATCCATGCATACCCCCTTAAAATAATTAATGATTAATGCTATATACTGAATTTATCGTACATTATTCACTCCAAACACAAAAAAAACCGATAGCCAACGCTACCGGCGCTCAGGTTTATCGGCTCCGCAATCCCGCCAGCAATAGTTCAACAACTCCATTAATAAGGTTTTCAAACTCTTCCCGGTTGAACAGATGAATAAAGACCGGAACATCAAACAGAATCATCGACGCGTAGACATAACGGGCTTGCGAGATCACGTCGGCGACGTTGAATTCACCGGTTTGATTGCCATGCGCGAGAATTTCCGCCAGCAGTGACACCTGGGCTTCGATCTTCTCATACACCATGGTTTTGCGTTCCTGACACACATACTCCACTAATTCATTGACCTTAGGCTGGTTTTTGTTCTGTTCCAGGTTGTAATTGTAGGATTCCAGGACAAAGGTATGCAGCTGTTGGGCGGCACTGAGTTTAGGATTGCGTATCGCTTGCCGGATATGCTGAATGCGCCCCGACATACAACGTTCCGCGCATTCGGCCCCGATTTCCTGCTTATTTTCAAAGTATCGGTACAAGTTGGCTGCGGACATACTGGCGTCGTGAGCGATTTCCGCCATGGTAGTCTTGCTGTATCCGTAGGTGAGAAACCGATTCTGAGCAGCGTCCAGAATACGCTGGCGCAATTCTTCGGTATCGATGTCGGGGTGTGCCATGTTCATACTGCCATTAAAAGAGACGAAGAGTGAATAGTCAAGAAATTATTCACTCTTCACTCTTATTAGCTTATTTACTGTAGTTATTTAAAACCACAATACGTTTTACCACTCCATGGTTTTAATGATGTTACTAAGGAATTTCTTCTATGTAGGTTCGCCCGATCGGTGTTTGCACATAGATTTTTTCACCGTTCTGCATCGCCCAGAAATAATAATACCCCTTTTCGGGTTCCGAGGTGACCTTGCCGTCCCTTACCTCCCAGGATTTGACATGGGCACCATCCGCGTAGGTCACCCGATAATCACCTTCCAGCCAACTGACGCCGAGACGCGATAATTTGTTCTGCTGCTCCTCGGAGCACGCGCCCAAAGCGAGCACGACCAGTAGCAATGCCAATGAACCCCATTGTTTCATATTTACTCCCCAATTGTGCCGCAAGTGGAACCGATCGCGGGAAATACACAGCCGCCCGGTGGCCCTATTCTACCTGAAGAATCCCGGTTTCGACGAGCGTGGCCTGATCTTACAATGTCGCCGCCAATTAATGAAACTCCAGTGATTCTACCTCAAGGAACATACGATTTACGTTGACGCCGAAACGCTCCTGATAACCTGACATCTGCCGGTATGCTCCAACATCGATTTTATCCTTCATTTCAAAATCCTGCAGTCCCGCATCAAAGTACTTCTTCACCTGGTCATGTAACAAGCTGATCTAGTCAATCATCCATGTCATACCCGCCTCGTCGGTGACGGGCCCGTGCCCCGGCACCACATAGTGCGCACCAAACCGCCTCATGAATTGCAGGGCTTGTTTGTTACCCAGCGGACCGGCGTCCTGAAACCCCGGTGTACGGTGATAAAACAACACGTCTCCCGCGACCAGAACTTTTTCCTCCGGAATGAAAATAACTAGGATCGGTTTCACAAGGCACATAGTATCCAAGCTCTAGGGGGGGGCCAGCTGCGAATTATGCTGAGATCGTCGGCCGCTTACAGGGGCTTAGGCGTCGTAGGTACTGTGGACACGCACATTCAGCCGACACAGAATATCCGTTATTATTGTGGATGGTTCGCGAATAATCATGCATTTGGTTGATATGCCACTTAAATTGCAAATTCTAGTAACACCGGCGGTGATGATAGTCATCCTGTTTGGACTGGTGTCATATACCCTGCACCATCATTATCTGTTGCACGAAGACAATGAGACAATTCGCCGCTGGGGACGCATCACCGACCGCATGCACATCGCGATCGCCGCCGCTCAGCGGATGCAGAACATCGCCCATGACATGGTATCCGCCGAATCGGGACAAATGGATGACCTGCATTTCAATTATCTGGAGCAAGATCGGATCTTCGCCGACAGCATTCTTTACCCGGAATGTGTCGAAGAAATGACCATGGAGACACGTCAATTCATCACCCATGCGGAACAATCCGTGAAACATGATGACAATATCGATCCGCAACAAGTCGAACCCGTGCTGTTGGCGCTTATTCCCCGCCTGGAAACCGTATACAACGCTTTTTCCGCGCAAAAGCGTTCCGCTTATATCGACTATTACGATAGTTTTCAAGTCAATGGCACCCGCTTAGTCAACGTTTCGCTGATTCTGCTGCTAAGCTGCGTACTCGCTGGACTGGTGCTGTCCTATTGGACCCTACATATCGTGCGCACACGGCTTGCTGCCCTGTTACGTTTTACGCAAGCGACCCAACGGGGTGAATTCCAGTCCGCCATTCCACCCACAGGACAACAGGACGAACTTGACCAACTTGCACATGGTTTGCACGCTATGACCCAGCGCTTGATGAATGTGGTGGCCATAGAAAAAGTCATGCAAGGTTCGGAGGAGGAACGCAAACGCATCGCCATGGACCTGCATGACCAAACATTGGCGGATCTCACCGCGGTAATACGCAAGATTGACACTTTGCCATCCATTGCACAAACCCCTAGTGACGGCTTACGCTACGATCTTGAAAATATCGAACAGGGCATCCGACGCATCATTAATGATCTGCATCCGCGCAGCTTGGATATCCTGGGCCTGCAGGCGGCGCTTGCCGCCATTCTGGAACAATACGCGGAATCAGCGCAATTTCCCGACTATCATTTCACTTTCGATCCGGTATTGGAGCACTTGTTGACGCCGCTTCAGAAACTGTGCCTTTATCGCATCACCCAGGAAGCGGTGCGCAATGTCGCCACCCACGCCCACGCCAATCGGCTCGAAATCAGCGCGCGCGCCGTTTCCGGCTCTTTACTGTTTTCCATAGAGGACAATGGCAGGGGCATGAACCGTGATGCCGTGCGCCATCATCAGGGTCATGGGCTGCCCAACATCGAAGAGCGGGTCCGCGCCATGGGTGCGGAGATTTTCTGGGAAACATCCCGATTCAGCACCGGCACCAAGATCACGCTGCAGCTGAAATTACAGGCTTGAGTCATGAATGAAACAACCAGACTGCTTATCATCGAGGATAATCCGCGTGACCGGGAATATCTGAGCGCCTTGTTCCCCGAATACTCACTGTCACTTTGTGCCGACGGCATGGAGGCACTGGCCCATTTCGAGCAACAACCCATGCGACTCGTATTAAGCGACATTCAAATGCCGAAACTGAATGGCATCGATTTTGCCCGTGAAATATGGCAGCGTTATCCCGATACCCGACTGGTATTCTGGTCCCAGTATGACGATGAGATGTACCTGCGCGCCCTCAGTAAAATTGTGCCCGCGGAAACGGTCTATGGGTTTGTATTGAAATCCAATACCAGGGAAATCCTGCGCAAAGCGACGCATGCGGTGTTCATGGAATGCCAATGCTGGATCGATCCGAACATCCGCCCGGTACAGGCGCGCCTGCAACGACCTGACAGCATCATCTCCGATGTCGAACACCAGGCGCTGATCGACATCAGCCTCGGCTTGACCGACAACGCCATCGCCGAGCGCCGCTATCTGTCCAGACGTGGCGTGCAAAACCGCTTGAAATCCCTTTATCTCAAGCTTAACGAGGGCGCAACTGACTTTCCCGACGACCTGCAGAGTGAGTATTTCAATTTACGCGCACGCACCATCTCCATTGCCCTGTGCCGTGGACTGATCAACGCCCATGAGTTGATGGCTGAGGAAAAACGTTTGCAGATCTGGTTAAGGGGACGACTGAAGAATCAGCATACCTGACGAACTCCCGCCATCCGGCGGTAGCGGCTGCTCCAGACCATACGGGAGCGCGGGAGTTGCGCGGCAGCAGTGCCGCAACCTTTGCTGGCAATGATGGCTGGCCCGCAGGCTTGATAAGTCTGGATAATTCGCCAATGAGCTGACTGATGCGCGTGCGATTGCGGTTAACGCGCACCAGCGTTCCCCACGCGCGCGCCATGCCACCCAACATCACCAGCGCCACCGAGCCACCGAATACCAGTTGCACCGCGTCACCGCCAAACAGCGCGTGCATGCACAACGCCAGTGCTAAATAGGTTCCGGCTGCCAGAATGTGCATGCACACCAGGTGACGCGCCAGCCACAGCCAATGACGTCGATGCCAGAGCTTCGCGTTGGCGGTCATTTCCAGCAATAAATCTCTGGTTGGAGAACCATGGGTCGAATGCGCGGGCACGCCGTAGATCTCAATATTCGATATTTCGCTGATCGCCAACATCTTATTGATGCCGGCAGCGCAAAAACGGTGGTAAAACAGGAGGAAGCCCAGCATTCCCAGGAGCCAAGGGACGGCGAATTGCGCCATTTCATTGATTGCAACTTCCATCGTAGCCTCACTTTTTTTCTTAAGTTTATCAGTTATTGTCGGTGTGGCTACCTTACCTCCGAGGGCCGCGGTGAACATTGCAATGCTGACATTATATTTGTGAAATAATACCGTTTACTCACCCAACAGCCATAAGCGGCACGTCGGCGGGCAACGTCGCGAAAGTTACCGACGGGACATATTCAATCAGGGGGCGAGTAGCAGGAGAAAACGGTAACAATCCAAGCTGCCGGGTCCACGCAACACCGGGCGGAACACCGTAGCAATCGCGAGGTATCCGGGACCGGTGGCTTCTGGCGCGCTATCAACGACCCGCAACCTTGCGCAATCCCCAGGCATGCCGAACATCACCATAGCGGATTGCGCAACGCGTCGAGGGTTATGCCTTACGCACCTTGTTCATCGCGGCGGTGGTGCCACCGGCAAAATCCGGCAATGAGATGTTAAGTTCCAGAATCTCACAATTACCGTCATTTTCAATTGTGACCTGAATCTTGTCATAATCGATCGCAACATATTTCTCTACCACTTTGAGAATGTCTTTTTTGAGTTCCGGTAAATAGTCCGGACCACTGCGATCGATATGTTCTCGTGCCAGGATGATCTGCAGGCGCTCTTTTGCTACTGAAGCTGTTTTCTTTTTCTTTCGTAATAGATAGTCAAGAATCGACATGGCATCAGGTTCCAAAAAGTCGTTTGAATAAACCCTTTTTCACAGGAGTAATAAATCGAATCGGGACTTCCTCACCCAATAGCCGTTCCACCAAATCCTGATACGCAAGACCGCTGACACTGACCTCGTCATGGATTACCGGGATTCCCGAGTTGGAAGCGGTCAACACCGATTGCGATTCCGGTATCACGCCTGCCAGCGGTATACCCAACAGCTCCATGATGTCATCAATACTGAGCATTTCTCCGGTCTGTACCCGGTTCGGGTCATATCGGGTGATCAGCAGGTGTTCCTTGATCGGATCATCGCCGTCCAGCGCGCGCTTGGATTTTGCGGAAAGAATACCCAAAATGCGGTCGGAATCTCGCACCGACGACACTTCAGGGTTGGTAACAACGATCGCCTCATCGGCAAAATACAACGCCATTACCGCACCGGTCTCGATCCCGGCAGGGGAATCGCACACGATGAAATCATGGGTTTTACGCAGCTCATTCAGGACTTTTTCCACTCCGTCCTTGAACAGGGCATCTTTATCCCGAGTTTGCGACGCCGGCAGAATATCCAGATTGGCAAGTCGCTTGTCGCGTATCAAAGCCTGTTTCAATGTTGCTTCGCCATGAATGACGTTGACGAAGTCGTAAACGACCCGTCGCTCACAACCCATGATCAGATCCAGATTACGCAGCCCAACATCAAAATCGATTACAACAGTCTTATAACCACGCTTCGCCAGCCCGGTCGCGACGCTTGCGCTAGTAGTAGTTTTGCCGACACCACCTTTACCCGAGGTGACAACAATTACTTTGGCCATGGATGCCTCCCACGTTTAACATGTATCAATGCACTTCTATCCAACAACCTGAAGGTTCATTCCGCATATCATTCCAATGGTCTGATATTGAGCTGATCCCCAGTGAGATAGATCTGTACGGATTTGTGATTAATCTCATCCGGAATATCATCTTCAAAAAAACGATAGGTCCCTGCTATGGCAACCAGTTCCGCATCCATACACTGACAGAAAATACGCGCATCCATATCACCGGTCACGCCTGCCAGAGCACGGCCGCGCAGCGGTGCGTAAATGTGTATATTGCCATCCGCGATCACTTCCGCTCCGGCGTTCACCGCGGCCAGCAAGATCAAATCACCACCTCTTGCATATACCCGCTGCCCGGACCTTATGGGCTGGTGAATAACCTGGGTTGAACCAGCATGGTCATCATCGACCGCCTGAGAGCGTTCATTCTCACGCTGTTGCCGAGTAGACTTCGGCGATTCTTTTGCATGCGATTTTTGTGCCGTATTTTCTATGATTTTATCAATAGTCTGTCCCGTCAAGACCGCGAATCCCGCCTTGCGTGCGGCAGCGATCTGATCCGGCGTTCCATTCTGGACGCCCACGGGAACCAATTGGTGTTTATGCAGTAATGCTTGCAGCCCGATGAAATCCATCGCTTCATCCAGCTCTTGGGTCAAGGCCAGGTCGATGACCAGTGGTGCATGGTTAAAAAAATCGAGCGCAGCGGATAAACTCTGGGTCAAATCAATTTCAATTTCTCGCAAATCGCAACGACTGAGCTTGAGAATCGGGAGGGTAAAAACTGAGCCTTTCAAAACCGCAGCGGGAGCGCGTTCCTCTTCTGGTGAAAGCTTATTGGTCACACTTGAATTGGATTGCACCGAGTTCATTAGTTGTGAATTTTAATCCAGAAGTTCCAGTATATAAATCACCTCTCATCACAGCCATCGAATGAAAACATGGTCTATCGTTACCATGAATTAATACAGCCAGCCAACATATAGGTTCAAAATAATAGCTAAACTTCTAAATAAGTGCTAATTTTTTTTTCGCCCCCAGTATGCGGGAACTCTCCGCGGAATAAAACCGCATCTATACTGGTTGAATATTAAGCAATTACCGGGTGACCTTTGCCTCGCATCATATCATGCCTCCCTTCGACACCCCCGTGATAGCAGGCCCGGGATTTCTAACAAATATGAACGATACATCGCCACTCCTCTTCCGTGGCAAAACAGTTAACCGCTGAGATGACGGTTAAGAGCGACAGGCAGACCCGTGATTATCAATCTCCATCCAATCCCGGCACACATGATGCCACGGCTGGATGACTGGGAATTTGGTCGGGGCGAGAGGATTTGAACCTCCGACCACCAGCACCCCATGCTGGTACGCTACCAGACTGCGCTACGCCCCGAATTGATGAAAATGAAAACGGCCCTCATTCAGGGCCGCGCACATAATACATGAAACATGATAACAACGAAATGGCGGTTAGCGTTTTAATACCTCGAGCACTCCCTCAAGTTCCGAGACCATTTGCTTGACAATCAACTTGCTTTGGTTGACGTCTTCCTTCGCATCCGCATCCGACAGCTTTTGTCGTGCCCCGCCGATGGTAAATCCGTGTTCATACAGCAAGCTACGGATCTGACGTATCATCAATACGTCATGACGCTGATAGTAACGCCTATTTCCGCGCCTTTTCACCGGCTTTAGCTGGGGAAACTCCTGCTCCCAATAGCGCAGCACATGGGCCTTAACGGCGCATAAATCACTGACTTCGCCTATCGTAAAGTAGCGTTTACCCGGTATAGGCGGAAGCTGATCATTGTTCCCTGCTTCCAGCATAAGCTTCTACTCTTGCCTTTAATTTTTGGCCGGGTCTAAACGTAACGACCCGTCGCGCCGTAATTGGGATTTCCTCGCCGGTCTTAGGATTCCGACCAGGTCTCTGATTTTTATCGCGTAAATCAAAATTCCCGAAACCGGACAACTTCACCTGGCGCCCGTGTTCCAGCGCACCGCGTATCTCTTCAAAAAAAATCTCAACAATTTCTTTTGCTTCACGCTTGTTCAAGCCCAGTTCTTCATACAGCTTTTCAGCCAGTTCAGCTTTGGTTAATGCCATGGATCAACTCCTCAGTGTCGCCCCTAGTTCTTTTTCCAGAGTTGCAAGTATTGTTGTTATTTCGGCATCTACATCGTCATCATTAAGTGTGCGTGTAAGATCTTGGAAGGTCAAGCCTAATGCCAAACTTTTTCTTCCTGAATCAATGCCTTTCCCTACATATACGTCAAAACACTGTAACTTCTTTAGCAATTTAGAGCCTATTTTTTGAACACATGATTCAACACCACCATATTCAATATGGCTTTCGACAACAACGGCCAAGTCACGACGAATCGACGGAAATTTCGACATTTCATGGAATTTCGGTACCGTTCCCATCAATATAGCGGCAAGTTCCAACTCAAAAACGTATGCCTGACTGCTAAGATCCAGATTTTTCAGGAGATTTGGACTAATTGCCCCCACCCATCCTATGGCTTTATTGTTTCGATAAATGCGCGCCGATTGCCCCGGGTGCAATGCAGGATGACTTTCCTTGCGGTATTCAATCCGGCCATCACAAACCGACAGCAGATTTTCTACGTCACCCTTAATGTCATAAAAATCACTGGTTCTTTTCGCTTCGTTCCAGGATTCCTGCACATTGCCGCCTGCCAGCACCCCGGCCAGCATATCCTCCTGGGACAGACCCGTGACCGTCTGCCGGAAGCGTAACCCCTGCTCGAACAATCGTACCCGTCCCTGCTGACGCGCCTGGTTATGACGCAGCGCGTTGATCAAGCCTGGCCACAGACTGGTACGCATCACCGACATATCGGCGGAGATGGGATTTGACAGCGCGACTGGCGATGCCTCTGGGTCCAGACACTGCTGCATCTGCATATCGACGAAGGAATAGGTGATTGCTTCGTGGTAACCCCTTTCGATTAAAAGATTTTTCAACCGCTCACTGTCTACGCTGGCTTCGCTGGGCGCAAAGATTCTGAGGTCAGCTTGCAAGGGTAGCGCGGGAATATTATCGTACCCATGAATCCGGGCCACCTCTTCGACCAAATCCTCCTCAATCGCGATATCAAAGCGAAAGCTCGGGGGGGTGACTTGCCAGCCATCGGCGTCGGCCTCGAGGCGCATCCCCAGACGCGATAAAATATTTTCTATCGACGCATCGTCGATATGCTTCCCGATAAGCTTGGCGAGACGCGCGCGGCGTAAACCGATGGCATCACGCCGCGGTATATGGGCCGCGCTAGTGACCTCGCGCACCGGCCCCGGATCGCCGCCGACGATAGCCAACAATAAATCCGAGGCGCGCTCGATCGCCCGACGTTGCAGCGCCGGATCCACTCCGCGTTCAAACCGATGCGACGAATCGGTGTGCAATCCATAGGACCGGGCGCGGCCGGCCAACATCAGAGGATTAAAGAAGGCACTTTCAAGGAAAATATGACGGGTACTGTCGCCCACGGCGGACGTATCGCCGCCCATGATTCCAGCCAACGCCTGTGCCTGCCGATGATCGGCAATCACCAGGGAACCGGCATTGAGCGTGATCTCCTGCCCATCCAGGAGCTTGAGTCTTTCATCGGCACGCGCATGGCGCACGTGGATACCGCCCTGCAACTTATCCAGATCAAAGGCATGCATAGGCTGTCCCAGTTCCAGCAACACGTAATTGGTCACATCGACCACCGGGCCGAGGCTGCGCACACCGCTGCGGCGCAAGCGCTCTTTCATCCACAACGGCGTCGCGGCCTGCGCATTGATGTTCCTGATGATACGGCCTACGTATTGGGGACAATCCTCAGGCGCCAGCAATTCAACGGGAAGAGAGTCTTGGATGGTCTCTGGCACGGCGGCGATGGCCGGCATCACCACCGGTATATCGTTGATCACGCCGGCTTCCCGGGCGACGCCGATAATCCCCAGACAGTCGCCACGATTCGGAGTAAGCCCCAACTCCATACTGACATCATCCAGCTGTAACGCGGCGCGCACATCCATACCCGGCGTCAGCTCCGCATCCAGTGGCAGCAAACCGTCGGAACTCTCGGCCAACCCCAATTCCTTGGCGGAACACAACATGCCGTGGGATTCCACACCCCGTAACTTTGATTTTTTTATTTTCAAGCCACCGGGCAAAGAGGCGCCGATCAATGCCGTTGGCACCTGCATGCCAACCGCCACATTCGCCGCTCCACAAACGATGGATAAAGGAGCGCCCTGCCCCGCCTCCACGGTACAAACCCGCAACTTGTCAGCATCGGGATGCGGCGCCACCGTCAGCACCTTGCCCACCACGATCCCGTTGAACACCCCGGCCACAGGTTCGATGGCATCCACTTCCAACCCCGCCATCGTCAATTGGTGCGCCAACTCCTGCGTTGACACTTTGGGATTCACCCATTCCCGTAACCAGGCCTCACTGAATTTCATAATTATCTCTTTTCAATAAAATCAAATTTCGATATCAACCAAACAATGCAAGACACACATAACCTTTTATCTAGGCACCAATATTACGTAATGCGTAGGGTGCGTTTTACGCACCGTATTTGTTTCTCGCATAACAGCCTTCGTTCCAATTACAAATGCCGGTGCGTAATACGCACCCTACGATCAAGCCCGCTGTTCGGTCGCGATACAAACATACCTTGGGTACCACCATTTCCCGCCTGCGGTAGCGGTGGGGTAGCGTTGCCAGGACGTCAAGCGCCAGGGATGGCGCTTGCGAGCCCCCAGGGATGGGTTCACGGCGTTCCTGGCAACGGCACCCCCACCGCTACATTAGCGGGCGGGAAATCCGTAACGAAGCCGCGTTACCAAACCTTCGTTCCAACTAAAAAAACACAGTACGTAATATTATGCGCCCTGCGTTCAGCACCGTTGCGTTATATACCGAGTAGTTTTTGCACTGTCGCGCCGATTACGAAAACTGCTCCAGGAACCGTAGATCATTTTCGAAGAACAACCGCAAATCGTTGACCCCATAACGCAACATCGCCATGCGCTCCACGCCGACACCAAACGCAAAACCGGTGTAACGCTCGCTGTCGATGCCCACATGCTTGAACACATTGGGGTGCACCATGCCGCAGCCCAGAACTTCCAACCAACCGGTGTTGCCGCATACCCGACAACCGCCGCCGTTGCACATCACGCACTGGATATCCACTTCCGCGGAAGGTTCCGTAAACGGGAAATAGGATGGCCGAAACCGCACCTGCAAATCCGTCTTCTCGAAGTAGTTACGTAAAAAATCGTAGAGTATGCCTTTGAGCCCCGCGAAACTCACATTCTCATCCACCAGAAAACCTTCCACCTGATGAAACATCGGCGTGTGCGTCAAATCCGAATCACAGCGGTACACCCGACCCGGCGCAATAATCCGCAGCGGAGGCTTGCTGTCTTTCATGACCCGAATCTGCACCGGCGAAGTATGCGTGCGCAGCACGGTACGGGCGTCAAAGTAGAAAGTATCATGCATGGCGCGCGCCGGATGGGAGGCCGGAATGTTGAGGGCTTCGAAGTTATGATAATCATCTTCGATTTCCGGACCGGTGGCAGTTTCAAATCCCATCTGGGTGAACAATTCCGAAATACGCTGTATGGTCCGACTGACCGGATGGTGGCCGCCGCGCGCCATGCCACGCCCGGGCAAGGTTACGTCCAGCGCCTCAGTGGACAGCTTCTCACTCAATACCGCAGTTTCCAGTACTGTTTTGCGGTTTTCCAACGCCTCCTGCAGCGCCTGTTTGGCCTGATTGATCGCTTGTCCCGCCTCGGGACGCTCGGCCGCCGGCAAGCTGCCAAGCTTTTTCAACTGATCGGTAAGCACGCCTTTCTTGCCGAGATATTGCACACGGATCTGATCCAGCGCCGTCAGGTCGCCGCAGGCCTGAATTTCCTGTTGTGCTTGTTGTGTCAGGTTATGCAATTCGCTCATCGTCTTTTCCAAAACAAAAAAGGGAAAGGTTTTCAGGCCTTTCCCCTTGGTATTACTTCAATGCGCCATCACCGCTGATGGCATGCCCCGGTTTATTGGGACGGGAGGCTGGCCTTCGCAGTTGCTGCCAAGGTAGCAAAAGCCTCTTTATCAAATATCGCAATATCAGCCAATACTTTACGGTCCAAATCAATGGAAGCCTTCTTCAATCCCGCCATGAAGCGGCTGTAAGACATGCCACACTCCCGGGCAGCGGCATTGATGCGCGTAATCCACAGGGCACGGAACTGACGCTTGCGCTGGCGGCGGTCGCGATAGGCATATTGACCGGCTTTAGTAACCGCCTGCACGGCGATACGGAATACATTGTTCCGGCGTCCACGATACCCGCTCGCTTGGTCGATGACCTTCTTGTGGCGGGCGCCGGCGGTGACTCCTCGTTTAACTCTTGGCATTGTCTACAGATCCTCTTAACTTCAATTCATCAGGCATAAGGCATCATGCGCTGCACCGATTTGGTGTCCGACGCACACACCGCGCTGACCGTACGCAAATGACGCTTACGCTTGGTGCTCTTCTTGGTCAGGATATGACGACGATACCCCTGACCGTGCTTGAACTTTCCGGAAGCGGTCTTGCGAAATCGTTTCGCCGCGCCCCGATTGGTCTTCATCTTAGGCATTAACATCTACTCCACTTGATTCTTCATTCGTAACCGGATCCGACTCCGACTTCGGCTTGTCGACCTTCACTTTTTCCTTCTTACCGGTCCCCGGAGCCATCACCATCACCATCTGACGGCCTTCCAATTTAGGTTCCTGCTCCACAATGGCGTAATCACCCAAATCACTTTCAATACGTCGCAGCAGCTTCAGACCCAGTTCCCGGTGACTCATCTCACGCCCCCGGAACCGCAAGGTGATTTTCGCCTTGTCGCCCTCACTCAGAAACCGAACGAGGTTGCGCAGCTTGACCTGGTAATCACCTTCCTCCGTCCCTGGTCTGAACTTCATTTCCTTGATATGGATAACTTTCTGTTTCTTTTTGGCAGCGTGACGCTTTTTATTCATCTCAAAAAGATACTTGCCATAGTCCATGATCCGGCAAACAGGGGGATCAGCGCTGGGAGAGATTTCCACCAGATCAAGCTCGGCCTGCTCCGCCAGACGATTCGCCTCGGCAGCAGAGATGACACCAATCTGCTCTCCATCGTGACCGATCACACGCACTTGTGGCGATGTGATCTCCTCGTTCAACCTTGCGCGTTTTTCCGCAACGATATGTTTAATCCTCCAAAACAATGCGGCCGCGGCTCGCATTTTCAGCGGCAAGACCCTCGGCGAGTTTATGCAAACTCATTGTGCCCAGGTCCTTACCACCGCGCGCGCGCACGGCCACTGTGTGATTCTCGACTTCTCGGTCACCAACCACCAGAAGGTACGGGACCTTCTGTATAGTGTGCTCGCGAATTTTATAGCCGATCTTCTCATTTCTCAAGTCGGATTTTACACGGAAGCCTTGTTTTTGCAGGAATTGTTCAATTTCAAGGACATAACCCGCCTGATTATCCGTGATATTCAGCACCATTGCCTGTATCGGGGCCAGCCAAAACGGGAAGGCGCCAGCATGTTCCTCGATCAAAATCCCGATAAAACGCTCCATGGAGCCCAGAATCGCCCGGTGTAACATGACCGGCACCTGGCGACTGCCGTCTTCCGCCACGTAACTGGCGTCCAGCCGTCCCGGCATGGAAAAATCCACCTGAATGGTGCCACATTGCCAGATACGACCGATGCTGTCCTTTAAGGAAAACTCGATTTTCGGCCCGTAAAAAGCCCCTTCCCCCGGCTGCAGCTGCCACTCCAACCCCTTATTATTCAAGGCGGTTTCCAGTGCGTGTTCCGCCTTATCCCATACTTCATCGGAGCCGACGCGCTGCGCCGGCCGCGTTGACAGCTTTAGAATGATGTCCTTAAAACCAAAGTCCGCATAGACCTGGTAAAGTAAATCAATAAATTGCGACACCTCGACCTGGATTTGATCTTCGGTACAGAATATATGGGCATCATCCTGAACAAAATTACGCAGACGCATCAGACCATGCAAAGTTCCGGAGGCTTCATTGCGCAAACAAGAGCCAAATTCAGCCAGGCGCAAAGGTAAATCCCGGTAACTCTTCAGGCCTTGATTAAACACCTGAATGTGGCAGGGACAATTCATGGGTTTAATGGCATAAGTCCGGTTTTCAGACTCCGTGGTAAACATATCCTTGCGGAATTTCTCCCAATGCCCGGATTTTTCCCAGAGCACCCGGTCCACCACTTGCGGGGTACGAATCTCCTGGTAACCGTGCTCAAACATCACCCGGCGCACATACTGCTCGACCTGCTGGTACAAGGCCCAGCCATTGGCATGCCAGAAAATCATGCCCGGCGCTTCTTCCTGGGTATGAAACAGATCCAGTTGCTTACCCAACTTACGGTGGTCGCGCTTTTCCGCCTCTTCGAGCCGGTGCAGGTAGGCTTTTAAATCTTTGGCGTTACTCCAACTGGTTCCATAAACCCGCTGCAGCATTTCATTGCGGTGATCACCACGCCAATAAGCGCCGGCCAACTTCATCAATTTAAAAGCCTTGAGCTTACCGGTGCTGGGCACATGGGGCCCCCGGCACAGGTCGATGAAGTCGCCTTGCCGGTACAGGGAAATCACCTGATCCTGGGGAATGTCCTCGATGATCTTGGCCTTATACTCTTCCCCCATATTCCGGAAAAAAGTCACTGCCTCGTTACGCGGCATCTCGGTACGCGTGACCGGTATATCCTGCTTGGCCAGCTCTTCCATGCGCTGCTCGATCGTGGCCAGATCATCCTGGGAAAATCCCGGGGGATAGGCAAAATCATAATAGAAGCCATCTTGGATCACCGGACCAATCGTGACCTGCGCCTCGGGGAATAACTGTTTCACCGCTTGCGCCAGCAGGTGCGCGGTGGAATGGCGAATAATATCGACACCTTCAGCATCACGCTCGGTGACAATGGCGAGCTGGCAATCGGTGGTCAGGGTATACGAGGTATCCACCAGCCTGTCGCCGACCTTGCCGGCAAGAGCGGCTTTGGCCAGACCAGGACCGATATCGGCCGCAACCTGAGCAATGGTGACGGGACCAGCATACTGGCGCTGACTGCCGTCGGGTAATGTTATTGTTGGCATAACTGACAGGATTTCACTTGCGAATCAAAGCGCTAAGTTTACCGGATTCAATAAAGAAAAAAAGCACCGATATATCGATGCTTTGGAATTTGGTAGGCGCGAACGGACTCGAACCATCGACCCCCACCATGTCAAGGTGGTGCTCTAACCAACTGAGCTACGCGCCTAATAAGGGACGGGAAGATAACACAATCATCAGATCATGGAAAGAGACTTACTCCAGAATTCCTCATCTTCCTTGTTACCCGACGCTTACTGTTGCTATACGGTACACACAGTGTGGCTGGCTGCATACCCGTTTAGTTTGCCAATTAAAATGCCTGCAGGTCCCGGATACGATAAAACTTATCCACTGAAGTAATCGCCACGATGCCGTCACCCTCCGTCCCGGACCGCGCGGCATTCATGATCATATGCGCGACGGTTTCCGCCTGCTCTTCGTCGATCATCACCTCGATCTGGAAATAAGAGGCCATCGGATCACGGGAATAGCTGTTGGCGTACTCCCCGTAGCCCCGGGCTTCCACTACGGTGACTCCTGGTACCCCTCGATCCCGCAACATTTCAACCACCCCGTTAAGAGCCTCTTCCCGGATTACTGCAATAATGTTCTTCATTGCCATGGTTATCTAACCGCCATTTTGTTATGAGTAAACACTCGCCGACATCTTGCCGGCAATAATCACGCGTTGCGCCATCATCCTGGCCCATGCGCGGCACCCCCAAGTGTAACGTAAATGCGGGCAAACCTAACCGGCGCCCCAGCCCAGCCCTCAACAGCATACAAAGTGGTTTCTCTGCGAGCCTAGCACCCGGGCGCGAGTATTTGTTCTTGGTGTCATGTATACGCAAGATTATACTGATTATTGATGAAGTCCCGTTGCCCCGTTCATTTCCATTATTAAAATCCGGCTGCCATGACCACCTTTGCATGGGTAAGCATCCGGTGTTAATGAAGTTTTCCCGGAATGATCACTTTTTTGAAATATTATAAATATTTAAGCGATAACCGACTTCTTTCCGGCTGGGCCCTACCCCCTCCCGTCCCGGTTAGCTATACTTTTACCACAATAATCAAGAAATATTTATGTTAAATGGACTCTGCATCTAATTCAACTTCCGATCAAAGATTCGACGGCCCGAATGACCGACGGATAAATCCGCGCGTCAACGTGCGCGGTCTACAGGTCGCCGTCCAGAGAAAAAAATGGCTCTGGTTCAAGGAGTACCATGCGTGCCTGCTCTATGATATTTGTCTCGACGGCATCGGCATTGTTACCAATGGCCTGACCTTGAAACCCGACCAACCCCTGCAATTGGTGCTGACCGACAAAGATTACCAGTACCTGGTCGAAGGTAATGTCGTTTTCGGCAACCCCTTGGACGAGTTCATCTGGTATGGCGTTGCATTTCGCAACACACCTCTGCAATTGGACAAACGCATTGAACGCTGGGCACGCGTTGCCTTCATGCAACGAGAACTCAAACGCAAACAGAAAATGCTGAAACTTAAAGTACAAAGACAGCAACAGGAGCAACGGGCTCAGGCCGCGGCGGCCGCCGCAATGGCGTCCGCAACCCAGGCCGAACGCAAGCCAGCGCCGGCGGCGCCCGTGCCCTTGCCCTACAAGCGCCGCGAAAGCCGCCTCAAAGTGCCGGCGCTGGAAGTGCGGGTGCGCAGTTGGGGATTGGACCATTTTGACGAATTCGTGGAAGGCACCATTCTGGAGATTGGGCAATTCGGATTGAGCATTCGGGTCCCACCGGATGCGCAGTTGTCCGAACGGGTGCGGGTGGAAATACAGTCGGATGACAAACCGCTGCGACTGGTGGGCAGAATCTGCTACCGCGAGGAAGTTGCGCAAACCGGTCTGTGCGGTATCGAATTATTACAGGTACCTGTGGCCTACGGACAACTCTATCAACGATTTCTGGCGCAGCAAAAACCGGCTTCCGGTTCAGGGCGTGGTGACCAGTCGGGTTCGATATCGGCTTAGCTCGGCACCGGCGACACGCGCGAATTCGGCGAATTTAGCCTCGATACCCGCGGCACTGTCCGCCAGTCGCCGCAAGCCACCGTTCATCTCCACCCCTGCCAGTTCCGGCAGCGGTTTGTTGGACGCATAGGCGTAGACATACTCATCTCCGTAAGGCGCCGCCACCCGGTATAAGAACGGATCCCGGGCATCGGGTATGGCGAAATACCAGCCAGGTTCATAAAGCGTATTGGTGACCTGTCGGTTCGGCAGCAATTGCATCAGGGTACCGGCTGCGTCTTGAAAAATAATGGTGAGATAGGCTTGTTTGTTGAGATTCACCAGAAAGGTCAATTCATCACCGGCGCGGAAGATCTGCTGATCTCCAAGGTGCGTGGTGATTTCCACCGTGAGATGCTCCAGCGGTGGGGCGCCGATAGCGCGCTGCTTGGCAGGCTGCTGGGCCATTGCCAATGGCGCCGCCAGGATCAGTACCAGCCAGGCAATTTTGCGAACCATAGTCGCCGGCTTAAAAGGAATGGAAGTAGCGAAATTGCACGCCATTGGTAACCTG
>JAHECY010000023.1 GCA_024641505.1 Gammaproteobacteria bacterium | reverse complement strand
ACCCGTAGCCACCATATTCTTACGAACCCCCCAGTCCAGCAAAGTACCGGCTTCCTAAGACGGAACCACCGACGCTCTATGACTTGGGGTCGGGGTGGGTCGAAAACCTTCCCTGGTTTTTATATTTTCCACTCATAGCGCCGATAACCCTGGTAGTCCCGCCGATCCGGAAGTGCGGGCAAGCATCATGGGTCGCGTACCGGACATCCTCAACCTCCGGTCAGGTGGAGTGGCATGAAAGAAAAAAAGCACGTGAAGTACCCAAAGTTTACCCCTGCCGACACCACGGGCGTCGCCCTGAAGCTTACGGACCCATTGCCGACACCCCCGCCTGACAGCCCCGTTGACCCTGAAGCAAAATCGAAGAAGAAGACCGGCGATCGGGACTCCACGATCGGTTCCAAGCGCGGCGTGGAAACCATGTTACGCAGCGCCTACCGCACCAACCTGGACATGAATGCGTTGGCGGATAACAAAGCGAACATGTTGATTTCCGTCAATGGCCTGATTCTGTCGGTGATGATCGCCACCGGCGGTTTGTCGGTGTTCTTTTCCGCATCCTTTGTTTACGTGATCCCCATGGTCGCCCTGGCGATCACCAGTTTTGGCGCCATGGTGTTCGCTATTCTGGTGGCACGGCCGCGCGTGGATTTTTCCTGGCAGCCCACCACGGAACATTTTCGCCAGGACCAGGCCAATCCGTTCCTGTTTCTGCACTTTCATAATTTGACTCAGGACGAGTATCTGGAAGTCATCAATGACGTATTGCAGGATCGCGATCGCCTGTATCATCACATGGTGACGCATAACTATGGCATGGGAGTGATTCTGGCGCGCAAGTTCCGCCTGTTGCGCTGGTCTTATAATGTTTTCATGGTGGGGCTGGGAGTGACGTTAAGCCTTTTTATCGGCGTCCACGGCTGGGCCAAACAGGATACCAAAATCTTCGAACTCGCCGCCAGTGCGCCATCCAGGCATGAGTTGACGCAATTTCAGGACATCTACGAACCCTCAGGGGTGTTGGCATTGGCGGATAACAAAGTATTGCTTATCGAGGATGAAGCGGGCACGCCCCTGAAGATCGCGACATTCAGCAATGGCCAGGCCAGCGCCGCCACGCCGGTGATCCAACCGGCAGCCAAAGCCGGCGCGCCACAGCCACTGGACATCGGCACCGTTAGCGACCTGGAAGCCATCGATGGCGACCGCCGGGGCAATATCTATGTCATCACTTCCCACTCCCGCCCGACAGGCAATGGCGCAAGCGACGCCGCGCGTTTCCAGTTCTTGCGCCTGCGTCTGGACGGCGGCCGCATCACCGACCTGGCGTCACAAACCAGCTTGTTACCGCAACTGGCGGCCGCCTACCCGGCGCTGCTACCGGCGATCGCGCAAAAGAATGTCAAACGCGGCAACGGCTTCAATATCGAGGGACTGGCCTTGAACGCGCTGCAAACACAGCTGCTGATCGGCTTGCGTAGCCCGCTGACCGAAGGTGAGGATAAAGCGCTGATCGCCGTATTGGAGAATCCCGAAGCGGTATTTTCGCAAGACGCCCCCATGCGATTCGCCAAGGACTTGATCACCCTGGACCTGCAACAGGGCGGCATTCGTGCGCTGCGTTACATTCCGAAACTGGGCGGGTATCTCATCATCAGCGGCAGAGCATCCGCGATCAAAGTGCCGTTTCGGCTCTGGTTCTGGGATGGCGAACCTACCCATGCAGCGCGCGCGGTCGACATCGCCGGCGTATCGGACCTGGGCAAGGCCGAAGGCATCAGCACCATAACCGTCGAGGGCAAAGAACGGTTGTTGATTGTCAGTGATGACGGCGACACCGTGCGTCGTCAGGCGGGACACTACTTACTATTGGACTACGATCAATTGGATTACTAGGCGCGCGTGATCGCGCACCTTCCCTGGCGCGCCGCACCCACTACCGGTCCGCGCTTACTGCGGCTGCGGCACCCGGGAAGGATAGCCCGCTTCCTCGGTGGCAAAGGTCAACGCATCGATGGTCACACTCTCGGTATCATAGGTGACTTTCGCCCAACCTTTACCGTCACCTTCATACTTGGCTTCCACATCCTTGACGCCGTCCAGCTGCTTTAGTGCTTTCTTGACGGTAATCGGACACATGCCGCAAGTCATGTTGTCCACGTCCAAAGTAATCGTTTTCAGTTCACCGGCAAATACGCTCGCCGTACCCAAAACCAGCGCCAGAACCAGTACCGACAGTTTAGTCAACATCCACATAATTCAACCTCGCAACAATAGCCATACTCATATTTACCTAACAATCTCAACTCGCGCCCGGACCAAAGTATACGGCACCACAACGTCCAGTCCGCCAACCCGCAGGTTGCTTCTCTCTAAATAAAAACTAACTGTCCAGCACCAGAGGACCGTACCAGGGAAAGGTGACGGCCGCCAACACCAGCACGGTTACCAGCCAGAACAGACGCTTCTGTCTACGGCTGACGTCGGCACCGGCACAAGGGGCATCCAGCGCACAAGCCTTGGGCGCCACGTAGATACGCCGATAGGCGATACCGAGAAATCCCACCGCCAGGATCATGAACACCGGCCGCAAGGGGTCCAGCAATGCCAGGTTGCTGATCCAGGAGCCGCTGACCCCCAGCACCAGCAATACCAGCGGTCCGGCGCAGCAAGCGGAGGCGGTGATACCAGCAAAAATGCCGCCGATCAGCGACAGCGTGGCCTTCCCCTGTGTCTTGGGGGCTTGGGGCGCTTGTTCTTCGAGCGGCATGACCGCCGTTGGCGCCACATGAGGGGAATCGTTATTTATCATGAACTTGCCTGTGCGTGGTAACCAGGACCATACACTAAAGCCTGTACCAGCATACGGGGTCAAGATAATTTCGCATGCGAAATAAATGTCGAGATCTCCAACTTGGAGCAATTGTAAGGAATAGGCAATTTAATTGATCGAGCTTTGGATATGAAATCTAAAAGCACCACCCATAAGCTTTAGTGGTTTCATTGTAGTGTTTTTTACCAAATAGACGCGGTCCTGTGGCGGGCACGTATACTTCCACGCCAAGCATCCTGGCTCGGCAAGCATAAGTGACACAATTCTCCGTCACTCACCGCAGCGTCCAGCCGTTTAATATATGATTCCCGTTAAGCGATACATCAAACTTTTACCTGTATGCCACTCTATAGTACTGACATGTTGTCAGGAGAGATCTATGGACCGGAATTCGGCATTTTTATCTTACAGAAATATATCTTTTGGCAAAGGTCTCGGGAACCTTGTGACACTACCACCTGTATAACGAAAAAAGCGGTCATGAAAAGATAAAAAATGGATGATTATTTTCTAGTTAGACAGGCGCTGGGAGGCAATACGCAGGCATTCCGGATGTTGATATTGCGGTTTCAAAAGCCTTTGTTCAAATTCCTTAATGGTTTCCATCTGCCATCGGGCCGAACCGAAGAGATTGCGCAGGAAACCTTGCTTAGGGCTTACCAGAATCTGGCCAGCTACCAGCAGGAAAAAGGCGCCAGTTTTGTTACCTGGTTGTTTGTCATTGCCAAGCGCCTGGCCATCAACGAGCTGGCCCGCAGCGAATATCGACATCCACTGGTAGCAATCGAATCAGCCATGGACCTGGAAAGCCCGGTGCTTTCACCCCCGGCCCTGCTTGAAGCAGAACAGACTCGCCAACTTGTGCTCGATGCAGTGCAGCGAGTCGCTGAACCCTTTCGCACGACATTACTGTTATCCCAAATTGAAGAGCTGAAGCTGACGGAGATCGCGGAGATCGAACAATGTTCCGTGGGCACGGTTAAATCCCGGATCTTTCGCGGCAAACAGATGCTAGCGGATCTGTTGTCCAAAACTTTTGAGGCACAACCATGAACCAGACCGACACCCAATGTGATGACATTCAACAGGCCATTGCCGTCAACCTGAAATTAAGCGGCCCGCAACTTGCCCATGTCGACGGATGTGAACATTGTCAGGCGGTGCGAAGTGAGTTCATACGCCTTGACGGTTTGCTGGCACATTCAATCGAGAGCCGGGTGCCTGCGGGCTTTGCTGACCGGGTGATGGCGCAACTGCCTGCATTATCACCGTACCCACGACACGGTGGCGACCTGATCAACGACCGGCTACTTACCGTATTTTCCCGCTCACCTTTGCTGCAAGCTTTATTGCTTGGCCTGGGCGTTGCTCTTGGTGTCGGCCATATCGTGCGATTTTTTCTGGGACTTTTCATCACGTCCATGGCAGCAGCGCTGTAACTATCGATCGGGAACCGAACATTGCCTTCGACGGTATAAGTTAACAAGCATCATGAAATAGAGGTGAGTGAAACATGAATGAAACGATATCACGCAACCCCCTGTTGTCCCTGGTTGCCTCCATGGTAATGCCCGGTCTCGGTCAGCTCTACACGGGGCAGGCCACCAAAGGACTATTACTGTTTCTGGGCCTGGGAGCCACTACGCCGGCATCCGCCTGGCTGGCTTTGCACGGACCTGACTCCGCCATGTGGTTGGTAATGATGGTGTTTGTGGCTCTTGCTTTGGGTCTGTATCTATATGCCATTGTTGATGCCTATCGTACGGCCAAACGCATCGGCGCAAATTACATGCCGAAGGAATTTAATCAACCATACGTCTATATCACGGTTTTTATCATCGGTTATTTTTTCATTTTCAGCGGACTGTTAAATTATACCCGGGGACACTTGGTCGAATCGTTCTATATTCCGTCCCAAAGCATGCTACCGACGGTATTTCAGGGAGACTTTTTATTTGCAGATAAGCGGGTTAACTGCCTGGGATGTAAAATACAACTGCAACGCGGTGACCTGGCGATCCTGGTGTCACCCAACAATCGTACGGCGTTGTATATCAAGCGCATTATCGGTTTGCCGGGGGACGAAGTCAGGATAAAGGGCACGGACATTCAAGTCAATGGTGTCTCCATCCGCGGCGCGGAGGTAACTGATCTCGGCAACCAGGAATTAAACCCACTGCTGACAAACCACACCGCCTGGCGGGAGCGAAGCAATAAAGGTGGGTACAACGTGATATGGCAAAACGACGCTACCCGGGAAGATGCAAGCTTCACGGTACCCAACGGCCAGGTCTATGTACTGGGTGACAACCGAAACGCCGCTCAAGACTCACGCATATTCGGCACCGTACCCCTGGTAGATATTGTCGGTAGGGCAAAGCAGGTATGGTTTTCCGCCTCCAGGCAAAGCGGAATACGCTGGTGGCGAGCCGGTACCCTAGTCGATGTGAATCGGTAAAAAACCGGGGTCAGAACGCGGTATAATCTAAGGTCGCGCCGGCCAGCGCCGCAATTGGCCGATTCCACACTGTACTGGTAGCCAAGGCGTTATGTGTTCCAGCACCTTATCGGCGCCTTGCATGCCAAGGATATCGACCCGACTAATTTCCTTCAATTCAAGGGTGTTAGCTAATTCTAGGTTTGCGTAAGATTGTACATGGTCGTTTCTCCTTTCTGCTGTTAGAAGTTTTATTATATAATCGTGTATATATTTTGATGGGTACCGACCCATAGCAGGCATTCAAAGATCCGGGCCATAGGTCAAGATACTATCAGGCATACGCTTCAATTTAAGAAATGCGGTATGGTGGCCTCATGGGTTAGTATATTTTCTGAAGGAACCTGGCATCGCTTTGTCGGATTGTTGCTCGACCGGCATATCACTCTTTACCGGCCATTTTTATTGTGTTTCGCACTACCCAATCTCGTTGGGCTGAAAACAACCGCTGATGATGCTTGCGGAATTGAACCGAGATAATCATATCCAAACATTGTTCGTATTACGGGGGTGTACAAAATGGTCATTAAGGAAAGCCTTGTTGATTTGTCTACAGCGGCCGGAATGATGCGCGCACAGGTCTTTCGACCCGCCGCACCGGGCAAATATCCGGGCTTGGTCTTGTTTTCAGAAATATTTCAAATCACGGGCCCGATACAGCGTTCCGCACGTTTTATGGCTGGCCATGGCTACATTGTAGTCGTACCCGAAATTTTTCATGAGTTCGAACCTATGGATACTCCGCTGCCTTACACCCAGGAAGGGACCGATAAAGGTAATCGCTATAAAATTGAGAAAGAACTTGGTTCTTATGATAGTGATGCGCGTGCCGCGATCGATTATTTAACAGCGTTACCCGAATGTACCGGTCGCTTAGGGTGTATCGGCTTCTGTATTGGTGGGCATTTGAGTTTTCGTTGTGCGATGAATCCGGAAATCCTTGCCGCAGTCTGTTTTTACGCAACCGATATTCACAAACGTGGCTTGGGTCAAGGCATGCAAGATAACAGCTTGGATCGCGCCAACGAAATCAAAGGCGAGCTGTTGATGATTTGGGGGCGCCAAGATCCGCATGTGCCGCAAGCGGGGCGTGATATGATTTACCGTCGTTTGATTGATTTAGGTAGCAATTTTACCTGGCATGAATTCAATGCGGAGCATGCCTTTATGCGCGACGAAGGCTATCGCTTCAATCCTGCACTTGCGCAAATTTGTTATGCCATGAGTTATGAATTATTTTACCGTAAATTGCATTTGAGCGAGCCGGCACCAGCAGCGCGCGGAACCGAGTCGAGACACTAGCACAAATACAACAGGGTCAGTCTCGAATGAGTTACATCAACTCGCGCACGGCGTAGAAGCTCCGGGTCCGGAAATAAGGATGGCAGTTAGCTTTATTCGGCTTTGTTTATCGAGGTGCTGACGCCATAGAACCGACAATGGGCCAGATAGAAATCCGAGCCGAACCTACGTAACGCGACAGTAAAGCTCGGTACGCTATTCCGAGATCGAAATGGTGCCAGGCGCAACCTATTGTAGTCCTGGCGCTGCCGCTCGAATAACTACAGTACCGGGAAATTACCTATTTTCGCTGATTTGTATTCGCTCTGACACTGCGCGAATTTGGCTTCGCGACGGCCGGTGGCTTCAACAAAGCCTCGACACATGCTCAGGTCCTGACCCGCGAAACCACAGGCGGATTCCGCTTGGTGAATGGCCTGGTCGAGAAACGCTACGCTGCGCCAGCACTGGCTGACTTCCTGGCATCGCTTGTTACGGCAGACGTCGTCAATACGTTCCGCCAGGCGACTGAAACAATCACTAAGATCGGTAAAGGCGGGGGTGACGGCACACAGGCTGGGTGCCATGCCCGTTTCCATGGATTTAACCCTCTCCAGGAACTGTTGACCGGTGTGCTGCCAGCCGGTAAAACTCCGCGCTTCCCGGACGCAGGCTTTTTTCGCCTTGTCGCCGGCCCGCTGCGCGCAGGTGCTCAGCACCTCACAGGCGACTGCCACGGATGCAAACAGATCACTGTGTACATCCTGCCATTTCTTGTATTCCAATTGATCGCTGAATCCATAGCCGTAACGGCCGTCCTGCGTATCCTGCCAGGCTTTGTCGATGCCGGCACGAGAGTCTTGTTGGTACCTGACAAAGGGTTCGCGTTTACAACTGGTTACTACGCGTATCGGTGTATCCGATATGTCGCTGCTGTCAGCGGGCGTGACGGGCGCGGGAACGGAGAGTACGATGGTTCGGACTCGATCGGGAATAGTGGCCGGTAGCGGGGTAATCGTGGCCTCTTCAAAGGCAACGTCTTCGGCCGAGGCATCGGCAATCAGGATAAGCCCACCGAATAACACCAAGACCGCCGCACAACGTTTGGCACTCGTTTGCCGTATCATCCTTCCCCTCCCAAGTTACAAAGAATTATATTGGGTATGTTGATTATTCACATTTCTATATAGCATCAATTGCCGAGAAATACGTATTATACCGCCAGATCGATGATCTGCTCCAGAGGCGGCGCGGGATCGTCAGCAGCCGTGGCTACTACGTCTTGGCACCCGGCTGCCAAGTCCGTAAATTGGGGCGATTGTGGTCCATGAGCCGGGTAGGTGACAAATTAGCCCCTTCAGTCTGGCATTTTTTCATTATTCAAGTCCCATTTATAAATTCCATCTTTTGTTTCAATTTTCAGGATTATATTTGTCGGATATAGTATCCGGCCCCTTGAAAAAAGTAACGCTCGACCTCTTGATATTTTATTTCAGGCAATCGGTCGCGATGTTTTGCGAGGATACATGCTTCTTCATAAACAAAAATAATCCACTTCGCTTTCGTCATTTTGTTTAACCGACACGTGCGCATAGTCTCCAGAAGAGCATGAAACCAAGCAACCATTAATACTCGTTGTTAAGCTAATTATGTCGGAGCAGTCACTAGTTGATGAAATCGCAATAGAAGGCAGAAGAAAAAACCATAAAAGAGGCATAATCTTTACTTTGCTATTCATGATTCACCTGCAAACTGTTATCACTTCTGCCCACCGACATTTGTTAACCCGCAGTTTCGTCAATAATCGACTTGGGGTAGCTTTTTCTTTTCCTAAATCGAGCATTGACGAAACCGCGGACTTGAACGGATTGTATGCGCTTTTTACATGATATCAAGCCAATAATCGTCTGTATATATTCAATAGGCAGGCTTAAACGCATATCCAACATCAACTACTCAATGACATTGGAATAGTATGGCGCACCGCTTTCATACATATCTGCGCAAGCAATATAAACCTGACAGTGGCTCGGCTTTTGGCTACCGCATGTATGAAAACTCTTTGGCTGAGCTGCAGATCACGATTAGCGCCAACCAACGCACAGCGTTGGTTTTGCTTGTGGTTGGCGACAATAGCGGGTTGTTGAATCCGCAAAACGATACTTTAGGGCAAGTGCAAACTTTGCTGAAGCAAGGATTTCCGACGGAAAGGATAGGCAGTTGCGTTCGGCGAGGATATGGCGTTAAGCCCGCTCAAAGACCAACACAAATTTTTCTTTCAGGGATCAAGTTCAAGCCACCAACACATCCTGCACCAGAGCCATCGCCTCCTGGGTACGTTCCGTGGATATCGCCACCAGCCCGAAATCGTTGTCCCTCTGCAAAAATCGCAAGCTGCGCAGATTGATGCCCGCGTCGGAGAAGCGCCGGGCGATACGCGCCAGGGCGCCCGGCTCATCTTTGATGCGAATGACAATCGCGTCTTCGGTGATCGCTTTGAGATCCGGGATATTCTGCAGCACCTTCAGCGCCAGATCATATTGATCCACCGATACGATGGTCACCGCGGTGTCATCGAAGGTCTCGGCATCGATGTTCTCAATATTGATACCTTCGCCGGCCAGCGCTTCGGTGATGGTCGCAATGATGCCCGGCCGATTGCCGGAAATGACGGTGATCTGTTTCATATGGCGGCATGCCCTCCGGAAAATTTTCGGATATCCGTCAACAACGCTTGAATGTGCCGTTGCTCCACATGGGGCATGGCAATAAGATGCGCCACATCCTGGTGCACCGCCAACTGCCAGCGTTTGAGGATCTCTGCGTGGGGCCGGGGAAACACCACGGTGATGGAGTTTTTATTGCGCCACGCCTTGATGCCGTCTTGGGCAAAAGCCTCGATGGCATAGTCCGCCACCTCCAGGCAACGCTTGATGATGGCGCGAAATCCCTGCTCGCCCTGGGCGTGCAGGGCGTACCACATGAACAACGGCGTAATCGCATTGCGTGAACCGGATAACGTGGTATCCAATGTTCCGACATACTCGATGGAACGGGCTATACGTTCCACATTGGCTTTACGCGCGATAACCACACCACAAGGCACGGGAGAACCGATCATTTTATGGCCGCTGATGGAGATACTGTCGATACCCGATGCGAAATCAAATGGCTGCGGGTCATCGACGAACGGCAGAATCATACCGCTAAGCGCCGCGTCGGCGTGAATGTAACAGGACGGAATCGCCAATTCCTTGATGATATTCCTGATCCGTTGCACATCGTCGACCGCGCCTTTCATGGTGGTACCAATATTAGCAAAGATAATCGGCGGCACATCGCGATGCACGCGCATGGTCTCCTTGAGATCCAGATAATCGATCTCACCGTTATCCAAGCTTTTGATCATGATATTGCGCGCGTGCAACACCCGCAGAATCTTCGCCACACTGTAGTGCGTGTCCTCGGAATAGTACACCACCCCTTCCGGCAACAACTCCCGTGCCAGGTAGATTCCATACATATTGCCTTCGGTACCGCCGTTGGTCATATAGCCCCAGGTGTCCGCCACCGGCGCGTGCGTGAAACGCTGAAAATAGCTCAGCACCTCGCGCTCAATTTCGTGGGTATTCAAACGGAACGTAGTTTCGACATACGGATCCCCGACATTGTTAAGCGGGTAGTACAGAAAGGGA
This sequence comes from Gammaproteobacteria bacterium, assembly GCA_024641505.1. GTDB lineage: Bacteria > Pseudomonadota > Gammaproteobacteria > SG8-11 > SG8-11 > UBA6920. Next base: position 35,515 of record JAHECY010000023.1, on the reverse strand, counting down.
AACAAGGGTGAGTAATCAAAGTCCCGGGTGCAGGGGTAACCCAAAAAGCTCTCGCTCTGGCGCTCGATTGACGCCAGCAATTCCGCCAGCCGGGCATCATCTTCGGGAGCCAGCATAGCTGATTGATAAAGCGGCTTTTTTTTCTTCATCGTCGACACCGGGTTTGCGTGCAAACGGCGTTTGCAACCAGGTTATCGGCGCGACGCGGTAATTGTTAATCGCCCGGACGCGGCACCCCCCGACACGCTGCAGTCACATTGTGGTGGACACTATGGGGTTTTCATTCGCGAAAATTCATTCAACGCCTTGATCATTTCCGGCGGACAACGACTTTCCAGCTGCGTCGTCATGACCGCCAGGTCCTTGCGCGCAACGTGCAGCTTATTCTGACCGCGCTCGGTGAGTCGCAGATAAAATGATCGACGGTCCTGGGGATTATCCAGCGTCGCGACAATATGCATCTTAATCAAATCGTTGACCATGACGCTGGCCGTCGCGCGGGTAATTTTCAGTGCTTTACTGATATCGGTAACCGTTACCTGCTCGGACTGCGCCAGCACCGTCAACAGTCGATATTGCGGCACACGCAATCCTGCATACATCAGCGCCACGGTCACGCTGCGTTCCAGATCCTGGGAAGCCTTAAGCAACCATATGACATCCAAGGCTTCCATTGCATCACCCGCAATCGACGGATCCCGGTTTACCCTGGATACGGTTCGCAACAAACGCTTCCTGCTTTCTTTTTTCCGATTTGCCGCGGCAGCAGAACGGTTCCAGCAAGCCGTACACACCCGCATCATCACCAACCCAAGCAGGAGTCTTTATGTCCGTTATCTCTGAACTCGTCGTCGCCAACCCCACCGATCTTGCCGCGCGCATGTCCATGCTCGAAGCGGAAATCACGCAGCTGAAAAGCCGCGTGCCTGACAACAAGGTTTCCATTATTTTGCTTTCCGGAGATTTTGACAAGGCGATGGCGGCATTCATGATGGCGACCGGCGCCACCGCCATGGGTATGGAAGTCACGATGTTTTTCACCTTCTGGGGATGCAGCGTGATCAAAAAGGGGCGCAAGCTCAAGGGCAAGAAATTGACTCACAAGCTGATCAATTTGATGCTGCCGGGTAACAGCGAGGCCCTGGCACCGTCAAAAATGTCATTCGGCGGCATCGGACGCAAATTCTTCAACTACATGATGAAAGGCGAAATGGCATCGCTGGAGGAACTGATGCAATTGGCCGTGGAAAGCGATGTGCGCTTTCAAATATGCGCACCCTCGCTGGGTCTGATGGGATTTCACGCGGACGAATGGAAAGTTCCGGTGGATATATGCGGAGTAGCGGCCATGTATGAAGTGGCGCTCAAAGCGCGCACCGCCTATTTCATCTCCTGAGAAACGGGGTCAGGCCTTCCTTGCAATATTTTGTCTGCAACCAGGATAAATATTACCAAAAAAAGGTCTGACCCCATTTATTCTTTTTGCGCATTATTGACCACCCACACCGCCGCCTCGACTCGTGAATGGAGGTTCAGTTTTTTAAGCAAGTGCTTCACATGCACCTTGACGGTACCTTCGGAAATTTCCAGCCGTCGGCCGATAAGTTTATTACTCAATCCTTGAGCGATCAGTTGCAGAATCTGCTCTTCACGCTCGGTCAAGCCGGCGGCACGGAGGTTTTCCGGGGCTTTTTGTTCATTGCGCAACGCATGGGCGAGCAGCCCGGTGAGCCGCTCGCTGATCACCATGCGCCCCTGGGACGCCTGCCGTAAATAGTGCAGGGTATCCTCCGGCTCCATGTCCTTTAATAAGTAACCGTCAGCACCGGCGCGCAGCGCACTCACCACATCCTGTTCGGCATCCGATACCGTTAACATTATGACCCGCGAGTCCACATCGGCATCCTTAAGCAACTTCAACGTCTCCATGCCATCCACCCCTTTCATATTGAGATCAAGCATGATCAAGTCCGGCTGCAGCTGACATGCCAACTCGAAACCGGTGGCACCATCCGCCGCTTCCGCCACAAGACTCAAACTGTGTTCCATTGCGATCAAATCAGCCAGCCCTTTGCGGAACAAGGGATGGTCGTCGATGGCAAGCACGGTACAAGTGTGTTCCTGCATTTCACAGTTGCTCCTGTGTTATGACGCGACCTGCTGGAACGGTCGCCTCACATTGAGATTGAAGTAAAAATATATCCGGGTACCGCCAAGCGCCGAGGTCGAAATCTGCAATTCTCCACCTACCGCATGCGCGCGTTCCCGCATGATGGTCAAGCCATAGTGCTGATAGCGGTTGGTGTTTTCCCCGATGCCAACGCCATCATCGTCAATGGCGATGGACACGCGACCGTTGACATCACAATGCAGGGCCACCACCGACTTGCTGGCGCGCGCATGCTGCACCACATTGGCCAAGGCTTCCCGCACCACCTGGATAACATTGATTTCCGCGTTCGGCCCCAACTTGCAGCTCCCCAAGTGATTCTCCAAGACTATGCGCGTGGTCCCGCGCTGACGGAATTCTTCCACGGTGGAATTCAAAGCGCTGCCCAGACCCGCATCATCCATGCGCAGCCGAAACGTGGTAAGCAGTTCGCGCAATTGCCGGTAAGCGCTGTTAAGCCCCTCGCGCAGTTCGTCAACGATCTGCTTGAGGGTCCCGCCGCCGACATCGGTACTCAAATTCGCATTCAGACGACTTACCTGTATTTTCAAGTAAGCAAGGGATTGCGCCAGAGAATCATGCAATTCACGGGCAATCACGCCACGCTCCTCAAGCAAGGCGAGCATGCGCACCTGGGAACTGCGTTGCGCCATCTTTAATGCCATGGCGATATGGCTGGCGACCGTTTCCAGCAGTATCTGTTGCCAGGCTTCCAAATGACCCTGAGTTGGCGTTTCCAGCAACAGCACGCCGTATTGTTTCTCCATATCCTTGATTGGCACCGACAATACGGGGATTACCGCCGGTACCGATAAAGATTTGATCACGCTATGGGTGGCACCACCGGCAAAACATGCCTCGCATTCCGGCGGATTACAAATATCGACACTTCCCGGCGGCAGCTGGCCACGGGTACTCGCCAACTTGAAGGCATGCTCTTCGCCGGATTCCCCCAGACAAATACTGCCGGGACCGACACCGATCACTTCATAGATATCCTGCAGCAAGTCCCGGTAGACATCGTCGGTCAATGGCGCTTCGCTCAAACGCCGAGTGGTCCGGTAGAGCAGCTCCAGGGAACGATTGCTGCGTTCCAGATCAGCCGTCTTGGCGCGCACCCGCGACTCCAGCCCCTGGTACATAACGGACAGATCGGCGGCCATGGTGTTAAAGGCGTAACTCAGCTGACCGAGCTCATCCTCCGATACAAACGCCGCGCGTACCCGGAAATCTCCAGCGCGCACGGCTTTGGCGCAATGGGATAAGTCCCGAAGCGGCGCCAACACCTTGCTATTCAGTCGGTACAAAGTGATAAACGCCACCAGCAGCGTGAGAAACAATCCGATAATCTGGATCAAGCGGATGCGGTGGATATTGTCCTCGGCACTGACTTCCAACGCCTTCACCATGGTATCGATAGATGCCACGAACGCATCGGTTTGGCGCAAATAATCAGCGGCATCCACAATGGCCGCGGTCGTACCGTGGCCCAGTAAACTAAGACGTTGCTTCACCAAGGGGAGGTAATTTGTCTGCCACTGCCGCATCACCGTTTGATACGCCGCAGCCAGTCGTACGTCATCGATTTTGATTACAATGCCGGTGAGCCGCGCATCCTGCAACCGCTGTTCGAACTCCAGCAACAGGGTATCCACCAGTTGCACCCGCTGCGCGTACACCATGTCCGGATCCAGCGCCAGCCGACTTACCAGGCGATAGGCCTGCATGCGCAACGATCCGGCCAGATTGATCGCCGCGGCTTGCCCTTCCGATATTTCCGCCACGAACACCGTACTCAGCATGCCCAAGAACGCCAGCGTAATTATCAAGGCCATGGACAAACCCAGGCGCAGGAATAAGGATTGGTTCAACATTTTGAACATAGGCAACTTCAATCCATAACGAGTTCAGCCACGAACCACCGGCGATTAGCGGGCCGCTAGCGGAGCAATCTTCAGGTATACCACCAAAAACTCAAACGCCCCGCCAGCGTTCGGTAACCTCATCTTACTTCCAAGAAAATAATCTTACCAGTCAAAGACTTAGTTATTGCTACCCCAATACCTCGTTGGAGGTATGACAGCCGCCGCCTGATCCATGTCGCGAGCACTCCCCTGGGTAAATACTAACTATAGTAGACCGAGACTACGAAAGACATTATCGGAACTCCAGGAGCAGCCCTATGCCCAGTCACCGCGCAAAGCAGTTATCGGTCCTCACCATGAATACCGTGGGCTTTACCGCCTGCTTCGCCGTCTGGGTGATGTTTTCCGTCATTGGTATTCCGATTAAAACCGGCTTGCAGCTGTCCGACACCGAATTCGGCCTGCTGGCGGCCACCCCCATCCTCACGGGTTCCTTGCTGCGCCTGCCTCTGGGCATGATGACTGACAAGTTCGGCGGCCGCATCGTCTATTTCATCCTGATGCTTTCCATCATCGCCCCCTTGTTTCTGATCTCGCTGGCCACGGCCTATTGGCAATTTCTGGTCCTGGGTCTGTTCGTGGGGGCCGCCGGCGCCTCTTTTTCCGTCGGCATCGCCTATACCGCCCGCTGGTTCACCAAGAAACGTCAAGGATTTGCCATGGGCATATTCGGGGCGGGCAACGCGGGGGCCGCGGTCACTAAATTCGTGGCACCCTCCATCGTCGTCGCCTGGGGCTGGGAGATGGTGCCGGTGATCTACGCCATCGCCATGACGGTTGTGGTAATCCTGTTCTGGTTTTTCACTTATACCGACACTGAACATCATGTGGAATCTTCCATCACCATCTGGGACCAGGTCAAAGCACTGCGGGATCCCACGGTATGGAAGTACTGCCAATACTATTCCCTGGTATTCGGCGGCTTCGTGGCGCTGTCACTCTGGATGACCAAGTATTACATGGGCACTTACGGCCATGGCATTCAAGAAGCGGCGTTACTGGCGGCAATTTTCGTGTTGCCGTCCGGCTTGATCCGCGCCCTCGGCGGCTGGTTATCCGACAAATTCGGCGCCCACCGCGTCACCTGGTCGGTGATGTGGGTATCGATGACTTGCCTGTTCTTCATGTCCTACCCGCAAACGGAATTGGTGATCACCAAAATCGATGGCAACACCTTCTCCATGCACCTGGGAGTCAATGAATACATGTTCACGGCCCTGCTATTCGTGGTTGGCATTGCCTGGGGCTTCGGCAAAGCCTCGGTATTCAAGTACCTGTCCGATGAATACCCGGAAAATATCGGCGTCATGTCCGGCATCGTCGGCCTGGTGGGGGGCATGGGAGGTTTCGTGCTGCCCATCATGTTTGGCGCCCTGCTGGACATGACCGGGGTCAGCAGCACCGCTTTCATGTTGTTGTTCGGCGTCACCCTGGTGTCTCTGATGTGGATGCAATACTCCGGTGAACGCGAAAAGGACAAGACCCGTATCAAGCAATTTTACCCGATCGATACCGCACCTTGATCAATTGAACCACAGGTTGCATACGTAAATCTGACAAGAGGACGCCGACATGGCTGATATCAAAGAATGGGATGTAGAGAATGCGGAGTTTTGGGATAAGACCGGCAAAAAAACCGCGAACCGGAACCTCTGGATCTCGATCCCCAGCTTGTTGTGCGGCTTCGCCGTCTGGCTGTACTGGGGCATCATTACCGTGCAAATGCTCAACCTGGGCTTCCCCTTCACTCAGGCGGAGCTGTTTACCTTAGCCTCCATCGCCGGCCTGACCGGCGCCACCCTGCGCATCCCCTCCAGCTTTTTTATCCGCATCGCCGGTGGACGCAATACCGTGTTCTTCACCACGGCCTTGCTGATGATCCCGGCCATTGGAACGGGGATCGCTTTACAGGATAAAGACACGCCCCTGTGGATCTTTCAGTTACTGGCGTTCTTTTCCGGCTTCGGCGGCGGTAACTTCGCCTCATCCATGTCCAATATCAGCTTCTTTTTCCCCAAACGCATGCAAGGTCTGGCGCTGGGTTTAAACGCCGGCCTGGGCAACTTCGGCGTCACCACCATGCAGATCCTGGTGCCGCTGGTGATGACCGTCGGCATGTTCGGTGGCACCTCCCTGACGCTGGTGAGCGCTTCCGGCACCCTGATCGGCAAGATTCCCGCCGGCAGCGAAACCTACATCCAGAATGCCGGTTTCATCTGGCTGGTATTCCTCATTCCTCTGGCCTTCGCCGGCTGGTTCGGCATGAACAATATCCGCACCCAAGAAGTTTCACCGCATATCGGCAGTGCGCTGAATTCCATGGCCAAAATCACCGGCATGTTGATCATCGGTTTTATCGCCGCCGCCGCGGGCTTGTACCTGATTCTGCCGGCGCCGACGGGGCTGGGCTTGCCGGACTGGTGCAAGTGGATCATTCTGCCCAGCGTAATCACCGCTACCGTGTACATGTTGAAACTGTTACCCGGTGAGATCAAACCCAATCTGCAACGCCAGTTCAAGATTTTCGGCAACAAACACACTTGGGTGATGAGCGTCATCTACACCATGACCTTCGGCAGCTTTATCGGCTACTCCGCCGCATTCGCCCTGGCGATCAAGGTAATTTTCGGATTTCAACATGTGCTGGTCGATGGCGCCATGACTCACACCACGCTCAATCCCAACGGTCCTTCCGCATTGATGTATGCCTGGATGGGTCCGTTCATCGGCGCCTTGATCCGGCCGGTGGGCGGCTGGATTTCCGACAAGGTGGGCGGCGCCAAGGTGACGCAGTTTATCACCGTGATCATGGTGGCCTCCGCATTGGGCGCGGGCTACTACATGAAAGCGGCCTATGGCTCGGCGACGCCGGAAGAATATTTCGTACCGTTCTTCCTGCTGTTCCTGGCGCTGTTCGCCGCCAGCGGTATCGGTAACGGCTCCACCTTTCGCACCATCGCCATGGTGTTCCCCAAGGAACAGGCCGGTCCGGTGCTGGGCTGGACCTCCGCGGTGGCCGCCTATGGCGCGTTCATCATTCCCAAAGTATTCGGCGAACAAATAAAGGCCACAACACCGGAATACGCCATGTATGGCATCGCCATTTTCTATTTTGTCTGCCTGCTGCTCAATTTCTGGTACTACCTGGGCCCCAAGGCGGAAATCAAGAATCCCTGAACTTATGATCCCGAACGGACCCACGGGCGCGAGACGCCCGTCCGGTTCTACCGGCAACGGCTATATCAAGGAGAAACATTCATGAGCAATTTTCTCGATCGCTTGAAATTCTTTCAGAAGGTGAAGGAACCCTTTTCCAAGGGGCACGGCATCGTCACCAATGAAGACCGCTCGTGGGAAGACGCTTACCGCAATCGCTGGCGTTTCGACAAGGTGGTGCGTTCCACCCACGGCGTGAATTGCACCGGAGGTTGCAGCTGGAAAATTCACGTGAAAAACGGCCTGGTCGCCTTTGAAATGCAACAAACGGATTATCCACGTACCCGACCGGATATGCCCAATCACGAACCGCGGGGATGCCAGCGTGGCGCGAGTTTTTCCTGGTATCTCTACAGCCCGCACCGGGTGAAATATCCCCTGATCCGCGGTCGCTTGCTGGAACTGTACCGGACGGAACGGGCTGCGGGCAAGGACCCGGTAGAAGCCTGGGGCGCGATCCAACAGGACCCAAACAAACGGATTCGCTACACCGCGGTGCGCGGTCTCGGTGGTTTCATCCGCGCCGACTGGGATGAAGTCAATGAAATCATCGCCGCCGCCAATGTCTATACCGCCAAGACCCATGGCCCGGACCGGATATTCGGCTTCTCGCCGATTCCCGCCATGTCCATGATCAGCTACGCCGCCGGCTCCCGTTATTTATCGCTGATCGGTGGCGCTTGCGGCAGCTTCTACGATTGGTATTGCGATTTGCCGCCGGCCTCACCCCAGGTATGGGGCGAACAAACCGATGTGCCCGAGGCCGCCGACTGGTTCAATTCTACATATATCATTATCTGTGGCGCCAACCTACCGATGACCCGCACCCCGGACGCCCACTTCGCCATCGAAACCCGCTACAAGGGCACCAAAATCGTGTCCATGGCGCCGGATTACGCGGAATACGTCAAGTTCGCCGACCTGTGGATGCCGGTGAAGCAGGGCACCGATGCCGCCGCCTTCATGGCCATGGGCCATGTGGCGCTGAAAGAGTTTCACGTCAATACCCAGGAACCTTACTTTACCGAGTACGCGAAAAAATATACGGATATGCCCATGCTGGTGATGCTTGAAACCGACAAGAGCGGCGCTTATCGCACCGGTCGTTTCCTGCGTGCCGCGGATCTCAGCGACAAGTGCCAACAAACCAATAATCCGGACTGGAAAACTTTGGTCTATGACGCCAAAGGCAAACGCGTCGTCTGCCCTAACGGTTCGCTGGGTTTTCGCTGGGGCGAGGATGGCAAATGGAACCTGCTACCGAAGGACGCGGTGTCGCAGCAGGATATCGATGCTCAATTAACCACGATCAAGGATCACGACAGCGTCGTTGATATCGCCTTCCCTCACTATGGGGTCGGGGAAGATCCGATACTGAAGCGTAAAGTACCGGTACGTAAAGTGAAAACCGTCAACGGTGAGGTGCTGGTGGCGACGGTGTTTGATTTACTGATCGCCCAGTACGGCATCGACCGCGGCCTGGGCGACGATCTGGCCAAGGATTATGACGACGCGCGTGTCGCCTACACACCCGCGTGGGCGGAAAAAGTCACCGGCGTCAAACGCGCCGACCTGATACGCACCGGTCATGAATTCGCCGATAACGCGTCCAAGACCCGCGGTAAATCCATGGTGATACTGGGTGCCGCCATCAATCACTGGTATCACAATGACATGCATTACCGCGCAATCATGAACCTGCTGCACATGTGCGGTTGTGTCGGCCAGAGCGGTGGCGGTTGGGCGCATTATGTCGGCCAGGAAAAACTGCGTCCCCAGGCCGGTTGGCTGCCGATCGCTTTTGCCCTGGACTGGCAACGGCCGCCGCGTCACATGAACAGCACCACCTACTGGTATTTTCACACCGATCAGTGGCGCTATGAGCGTGTCGACGCGGATGCCCTGCTCGCACCCACCGCGAAAGCGGCATACCGCGGCTACATGCTGGCGGATTATAATGTCGTGGCGCAACGCCTGGGATGGTTACCGTCTGCGCCGCACTTTAATAAGAATCCCATGGACATCGTTGACGCCGCCGGCGCCCAGGGCGCCAAGGATGAAGCCGGCATTTCAAAATATATGGTCGAGCAACTGAAAAGCGGCAAGCTCGCCTTCGCCGCGGAAGATGTCGACGCCCCGGAAAACTTTCCGCGCAACCTGTTCGTGTGGCGCGCCAACCTGATCGGGTGTTCCGCCAAAGGACATGAGTACTTTCTCAAACACCTGCTGGGGGCCCAGAACGGCGTGCTGTGCGAAGGCGTCGAGGGCGTCAACAGCAAGGAAATCAAGTGGCATGAAAAAGCACCCACCGGCAAATTGGATCTGATGGTGGATATCAATTTCCGCCTCAACTCCACCGGCGCCTATTCAGATATCGTACTGCCCACCGCCACCTGGTATGAGAAGAACGACCTCAATACCACGGATATGCATCCATTCATTCATCCCCTCACCGAGGCGGTTAACCCCGCATGGGAAGCAAAGTCCGACTGGCAGATCTTTAAAAACATCGCGCGTAGTTTCTCGGTATTGGCGGAAAAACATCTTGGCACACGCAAAGATGTGGTTGCACTGCCGATGCAGCACGACACGCCCACGGCCATGGCGCAACCCTACGGCGTCAAGGACTGGAAACGCGGCGAGTGCGAACCGATTCCCGGTAAAACTTTACCGATCTTCAAAGTCGTGGAACGCAACTTCGCCGACACCTATCGCAAGTTCATCGCCCTGGGTCCACTCATGAACAAGCTGGGCAATAACGTCAAGGGCCTGGACTGGAATACGGAAAAAGAATACGAGCAATTGAAGGAGCTCAACCACACTATTACCGAGCCCGGAATCTCGCTAGGCATGCCTTCCCTGGCCGAGGACATCGAGGTGTGTGACGCGGTATTGCAGATGGCGCCGGAAACCAACGGCGAAGTGGCGCGCAAAGCGTGGGAAGCGCTGACCAAAAAAACCGGGATCGATCACAGCCACTTGTTCCGGGGTCGTCACGACGAGAAAATCAGGTTTCATGATATCGTGGCGCAACCGCGCAAGATCATCTCCGCGCCCACCTGGTCCGGCATCGAGTCCGAGGAAGTCAGTTACAACGCCTGCTACACCAACATTCACGAGCATATCCCGTTTCGCACCCTGACCGGGCGCGCGCAGTATTATCAGGATCACGAATGGATGCTGGATTTTGGTGAAGGCCTGTGTGTGTACAAACCGCCGGTGGACCTCAAATCCCATTACGACGTCCCGGCAAGCATCAAAAACAAACCCTATCTGGTGCTTAACTGGATCACCCCTCATTCCAAGTGGGGCATTCACTCCACCTACCAGGACAATATGCGCATGCTCAGCCTGTTCCGAGGCGGGCCTTATATGTGGATTTCCGAAGAGGACGCGGCGCGCGGCGGCATTGCCGACAACGACTGGGTGGAAGCGGTCAATGCCAACGGCGCCACGGTAGCACGGGTCGTGGTCAGCCAGCGGGTACCCAACGGCATGGCCATGATGTATCACGCCCAGGAGAAGAACGTCAATGTACCGGGGTCCAACACCACCGGCAAACGCGGCGGCATTCTCAACAGCGTCACCCGGGTGGTGGTCAAGCCCACCCACATGATCGGCGGCTACGCGCAACTTTCCTACGGCTTCAACTACTACGGCACGGTGGGCTCGCAGCGCGATGAGCATGTGATCATTCACAAGATCGAGGACAAGGACGTGGACTGGCTGGAACGGGAGCTGACCCCGGAACGTGAAAGTGAACCCAATCCACCCGGCATTAAAAACTGAACATTGCGGCATTCGAGGAGACATCAATGAAAATCCGTGCACAAATCGCCATGGTCCTGAACCTGGACAAGTGTATTGGCTGCCACACCTGTTCGGTCACTTGCAAGAACGTGTGGACCAACCGCAAGGGCGTGGAATACGTCTGGTTCAACAACGTGGAATCCAAACCCGGCATCGGCTATCCCAAGCAATGGGAAAACCAGGCCAAGTGGAAGGGCGGCTGGACCCGGGAAAACGGCAAGCTGGAACTGAAAGCCGGTGGTCGCACCTCCAAGCTGCTCAACATATTCGCCAATCCCAACATGCCGGAAATCGACGATTATTACGAACCTTTTGAAATGGACTACAGCCGTTTGCAGCACGCCCCGCTGTCGGAAGCCACACCCACGGCGCGGCCCCGCTCCGCCATCGACGGCAGCCAGATGGACAAAATTCACTGGGGTCCCAACTGGGAAGACGACTTGGCGGGAGAGTTCTCCAAACGCAGCAAGGACAGCAATTTCAACGGTATCGAAAAAGAAATGTACAAGGAGTTTCAAAATACCTTTCACATGTATCTGCCGCGTCTGTGCAATCATTGCCTGAATCCCGCCTGTGTTGCTTCCTGCCCCTCGGGGTCGATCTACAAGCGCGCGGAAGACGGCATCGTGCTCGTCGACCAGGAAAAATGCCGCGGCTGGCGCATGTGTGTCAGCGGCTGCCCGTACAAGAAAGTTTATTACAACTGGGAATCGGGAAAATCGGAAAAATGCATCGGCTGTTATCCGCGCATCGAATCCGGCATGCCCACGGTATGCGCCGAATCCTGCGTCGGCCGCATTCGTTACATGGGCGTGATTCTCTATGACGCGGACCGCATCAGCGACGCCGCCGCGGTCGACGAGCAGGGTCTGTATAACGCCCAGATGAATATCTTTCTGGACCCCAACGCTCCGGAAGTCATCGCCGAAGCCAAGGATGCGGGCATTCCGGATCACTGGATCATCGCCGCGCAAAAGTCCCCAGTGTGGAAGATGGCCATGGAATGGAAAATCGCGTTTCCCTTGCACCCCGAGTTCCGGACGCTGCCCATGATGTGGTACGTGCCGCCGCTGTCACCGGTGCAGACCCAAATCGATCAGGGCAAGCTGCCCACGGAAGCCGATGGTGCGATACCGAAAGCGGAAGCCCTGCGCATGCCGGCGCAATACCTGGCGAACCTGCTGACCGCCGGTGACGAAGCGCCCATCATCAAGGCGCTGCGGCGGTTACTGGCAATGCGCAGCTACCAACGCAGCAAACACGTGGAAAACAAGATCGACACCGTAGCATTGGAGGCCGCCGGCATTACTGTGGCGCAAGCGGAAGAAATGTACCGCTACCTGGCCATCGCCAATTACGAAGACCGGTTTGTCATTCCCACGGCCAAGGAAGAGTATCACCAGGAAGACTATTACGCCTTTCAAGGCCAAATGGGATTTTCGCCGGGCAACACCACGTCACCCGGTGGCGATGGCGTTTCGCTGTTTCCGGTACGCCGCTCCCGCACCACGGTACCGGTGGAATTCGTGCCGCCCCCGCGGCGAAAAGACAAAGTATAAGGAGAGCGGTCATGCGAGATTATTTACTTTTGGCGCGTTTGCTCGACTACCCGGACCGGGAGCTGCTGACGCACCTGCCGGAGTTACAACAGTACGTCACCGATCATGCCGCGGTAACCTTGGAGGAAAAACAAGCGCTGCTGGGCCTGCTGGACTGGATGCAATCCCAAAGCCCGGTGGACCTGCAGGCGGCCTATGTGCAGACCTTCGACATGCAGGCGGAACACAGCCTGCACCTGACCCATCACCTGTTCGGCGATGACCGGGGTCGGGGACCGGCGCTCATCGATTTGGGGGAACATTACAGAGCCAACGGCCTGCAAGCGGATGATCGCGAGTTGCCGGACTATCTGCCATTGATATTGGAATACGTTTCGACGCTGGACGACTTTCAGGCCCGGGTATTTCTCGCCGACGCCCTTAAGGTGCTAACCGTACTGGCGGGCAACCTGGAACAGGCACGCAGCCCCTATGCCGCACTGTTACGCATGATCGAGCGCCGTGGTCAACTGGCCCCACGGGCCGCATGAGGAGACTTCCATGAACTTGCATGACTTCTTTTTTGGTGTTTACCCTTACCTTGCCGGCACGGTATTCATTCTGGGCAACTGGCTGCGTTTTGACCGAGAGCAATACACTTGGAAAAGCGATTCCAGTCAGTTGCTGTCGAAGAAATACATGCGCGTCGCGAGCAATATGTTTCACATCGGCATCATCTGCATTTTCTTCGGTCATCTGGGCGGCTTGTTGACACCCCACAGCTGGGTGCTGGCGGCGGGCATTACCGATCTCGCGCACCAGTACATGGCGATGATCCTGGGCATCATTTTTGGATTGACATGCCTCACCGGCGGCATCATGTTGTGGCTGCGGCGTCTGTATAACCGGCGTATCCGCGCCACCAGCCGGCTCCGGGACATCTTTATCCTGGGCTGGATCATGGCCACCTTGCTGCTGGGTCTGTCCACCATTCCCGTGTCCTGGGGCCATGCCGGTCACAACGACCCCGCCACCATGATCGCGCTTACTACCTGGGCGCAAAGCATCGTTACCTTCAGTCCGGTACCGGCCGCCATCGCCGGCGTGCACCTGGCGTTCAAGGTACATGTGGTGATGGGCATGACCATTTTCCTGCTGTTCCCGTTTACCCGGCTGGTGCATGTATGGTCGGTTCCGGTGCAATACCTGGGACGCGCCTACCAGATAGTACGTCTCAAGCGAGTTCTGGCCCGTTAATTAACACGGGGTCAGGTTTTGCCCTGCCATAACTTGTCTAGTTGCAGACACGGTATTGCAGGGCAAAATCTGACCCCTCCCTCTCTTTGACCTCTCCTGCGCTTGACCCTGTAGTATAGTACGTTGTTTATAGTGCGCCAGAAGGTAATGCACATGACCACACTCACTATAGGCCAATTAGCCAAGCACACCCAGGTAGGCGTGGAAACCATCCGTTTCTACGAACGGGAGGGCTTGATTATGGTGCCGCCGCGCAGCGCAGCCGGTTACCGCCTGTATGCACTTTCCGCCATCAAGCGTATTCGCTTCATTCAGCGCGCGAAAGAAGTGGGCTTCACCCTGAAAGACATCAAGGAACTGCTCAGTCTACGCATGCAAACCGGCGTGACCTGCCAGGATATTCAAAGCAAGGCGGCGGCCAAAGTAACGGAAATTGAGCAAAAACTTATAGAGTTGCAGCGCATGAAAAAAGCATTGCAGCAGTTGGCGGCGCAGTGTACCGGCACGGGTCCGGTAAGCGAGTGCCCAATTTTAGACGCCCTGGAAGATGAGACGGAGTAACCCATGACCCAAGTCGAATTGATCTACGAAAAAACCTGCCCCAACATTCAAGCGGCGCGAGACCAATTGGCGAAGGCCTTTAACGAGGCCGGTGTCACGCCACAGTGGCGGGAATGGGAAAGTAACGACCCCGCCACTCCGGACTATGCACGCCACTTTGGCTCCCCCACGATCCTGGTCGAGGGTCGGGACGTTTCCGGGGTGCGCGCCACCGACAGCGCGGTGTGTTGCAGAATCTACCAGAACGCCGACAGCGGCAATCGTGGCGTGCCGGCGTTGGCGGATATCGTCAACGCGCTGCGCCAGACACAGAAATAATATTTCTTCGCCTGAGCCGGGGCTGTCACGGAATGTAGGGTGCGTATTACGCACCGTGCTTTAATTAGCGGTAGAGTGGTTACTCTAACAATTCTGCGTTCGGATAAAAATACGGTGCGTAATACGCACCCTACGGTTCAAGTGCAGCTGACAGGTTCTTGCACAGGGTTTTCAGGATCTCCACACGCGCATATTTTTTGCAGTTTCCCGGCACCAGTGTCCAGGGCGCAACGCCGGTACTGGTGCGCGCCACCATCTCGTTGACGGCAAGATCATAGTCACGCCACTTTTCCCGATTGCGGTAGTCCTCCGCGGTGATCTTGTACTGTTTCCATGGCGTCTGCTCGCGTTCCTGGAACCGCCGCAATTGCTCGTCAGCGTCAATATGCAGCCAGAACTTGACGACGACAATACCGTGTTCTTGCAGCTGCGATTCAAAATCGTTGATTTCCTGATAGGCCTGGTTCCATGCCGTGGGGTGCGCAAAACCCTCCACGCGCTCCACCAGCACTCGACCGTACCAGGAGCGGTCATAGAGCGAGATGTAACCCGCGCGCGGAATCTGGCGCCAGAAACGCCACAAATAATGATGCGCTTTCTCCTCATCGGTGGGCGCGGCAAACGGAATGACGCGATACAGACGCGCATCAACCGCAGTGGTCACCCGGCGAATGGCGCTACCCTTACCGGCTGCATCCCAGCCTTCGAATAAGGCGACCATACTGCGTTTCTGGTGAAAAGCCTCCCAGGCGAGATCGTGCAGCCGTGTCTGGTATTTCTTCAGTTTCTTTTTGTAGGATTCGGCGTCGAGGTTGCTGGTCAGATCCACGCGCTCCAGCACGGAAATCCGGCCCGCATCCGAAATCGGCGTCGCCACAGCACGCGCGGCCTGAACGACCGTCGCCGATTGCAGATTCAGACGCGTGCGCGCAGCCTCGATGATGGCGCGGGCCACGGTCAACTCGCGGTAGCGGCGATCCGCGGCCTCCACCATGCGCCAGGGACATTGACCGGAGTCGGTCTGCCGAATCACCTGGGCGGATACCCGCTGGAACTCATCATAGTGATCGGCAAACCGCTTGCGCATGCTGTTCGCGTGCACACCGTCCAACTTATCCTTGTGAAATACCTTCTGTTGGTCCGCCACGGTAAGATGCATCCAGAATTTAAGGATCAAGGCGCCGTCATCACTGAGCATGCGCTCCATTTCCTCCACCTGCCGCACGCGATTTTCCAACTGTCGGCTGTCCAGCCGGTCGAACACACGGTCGACGATAATGCGCGTATACCACGAGCCAAAGAACACACCCATGCCGCCGCGCGGCGGCAACTGGCGCCAAAAGCGCCAGAAATACGGGCGCTCCCGTTCCTCATCGCTTTCATTCCAAAAAGCGTGTGTCTCAATACCCCGGGTATCCATCCACTCGTTCAGCC
Organism: Gammaproteobacteria bacterium; assembly: GCA_024641505.1. GTDB lineage: Bacteria > Pseudomonadota > Gammaproteobacteria > SG8-11 > SG8-11 > UBA6920. The sequence goes on along the minus strand of JAHECY010000023.1, from coordinate 19,286 downwards.
TGCTCACCAGCGCACCTTTGCCGGCGCCCTCGACCCCCGACACGATAATAATCACCGGCACATTCGCGGCCCGCAACTCCGCCTGTACCTGCAATAACTGCGTGCGGATTTCCGGCAGTTGCTGTTGATACTCCGATTTACGGACCTTGCTGCCGGTCTCTACGATCTCAAACATGAAATCTTCCCTTCATTCCTTCGCGGTTAACGCCTGCCGATGGCAGGCTTCACAATTCCGCCTCCATGGCGATAAAGCCGCACGGGCATTCCTGCGCGCAGATCCCGCAACCTTTGCAATAATCATAGTCGAACACATAATGCGCACCGTCGGCGGCCAGTTCCTGAGTCTTGAGAACCGCCGTATCCGGACACAGAGTCCAGCAGTTATCACAGGCGAAACAGTTGCCGCAGGAAAAACAACGCTGCGCCTCCTGCAGCACCGCCTGTTGTTCGATGCCGCCCACCACTTCTTTTTCACCAATACGCTTCTTGAGCGCCAGCACCGGATCTTCCGGGCGCGGCGCAGGCTCAAAATAGTTGACATTCAATTGCGCGAACGTGACCGGGGCCAGCACCGACGCCGCCCACTCCCGGCCCTGCAGAAAACCGTGAATCGCTGCCGCCGCGCGCCGGCCGTCGCCTATCGCACGCGTGACCGTGCCACCCTTGCCGATCGCATCCCCGCCCGCGAACACACCCTGATAGCCGGCGGTGACAGCGCCTTGCGCATTAACGCTGACGAACCCGTTGTCCGCCACCAGGGCGTCAAAACCCACGCCGTCCACGGTCTGACCGATAGCCGGAATCACCTGCTCCACATGCAACACGGTTTCCGTACCTTCAAAAGCCACGCGCGCGTACACGCCATCGGCGCCGCGCAATTTCTTCATGTGCACCATTTCCACGCCCACCACGCGCTCGCCGCGCAGCAGCAAGCGCCGAATTCCCCGATGTGGATGAATTTGCACGCCTTCCTCCAGCGCCTGGGCGATCTCCCGGGGATGCACCGGCATCACATCGTCGCCGCTCGCTGCCTGCTCCGGCAGCGCTTTGTGCGCCACCAAATGCACCGACGCAACCCCGGCGCGGCGTAAAATACGAGCGGTATCAAGCGCCGTGTTACCGGCGCCGACCACGGCGACACTGGCGGGCATGGACAATTTGCCCACGGTGTTCCACGCCTTCAGCAAGTCCAGAGCCTGATGTAAATCCCGTTGCACGATACCGTCCACATGCCAGTAGCGCGCACGTTGGGTACCGGGTCCAAGAAACACGGCGGCATGGCTCTGCCGCAACTCTTCCAGCGAAACATCGCGCCCGAGGCGCGTGTTGGCGCGAAATTCGATACCAATGTCCAGCACCCGTTGCATTTCCACCTGCAACACGCCACGTGGCAAACGATATTCCGGAATGGCTCCGCGCAGCGTACCTCCCGGTTCGGGATTCGCCTCGAACATCACCGCCTGATAGCCCAGTAACGTCAGGTGGTAAGCGGCGGCAAGGCCTGCCGGGCCGGCGCCGACGATCGCCACGCGCGCGGCGCCGACGGCGCGCGCCGGCACCGCATAATGCCAATCATGCGCCAGCGCCTTGTCTCCCAAATACCGCTCTACGCCATGAATCGAGATGGCACTGTCGTAAGTCGCGCGATTACAGGCACTCTCGCAGAAGTGCGGACAAACCCGTCCGGTAATCGCCGGCAGAGGATTGATCGTGACCAATTCACGCCAAGCCGCCTGCTCATCCCCTTCCTCGATACGCGCCAGATATGCCTGGGGATTTTCCCCCGCCGGGCAGGCCACATGACACGGCGCGGCGCCATGTCGATGGACCGGTCGCTGCACACGCCAACTGCCGGTATGAAACTGCAGGGACGTCGCGGGCCGGGCGCAGCCGCCACGAGTATATTTCACGTCGCTCATGTCATTACCCTCGCATCAGCCCCATCGATTACCGCCACGGCGCACGGTATCCGCGCCTTCACTGTCCAACGCGTCGACACCGCTGCCCAGCAGTTTGTAGATCTCGATATTGTGATCCGCCAACGCCTGCAAATGTTCCAGCTCTTCGCGTGCACGCGCGTCATCGGCAAATAAATGCCGGAACCGCGCCTGAGGCTTGAGATAGTCCACCACCGGCTTTTGCTCGCGAATGGGCATGGCGCCGGTGAGTTCTCCCCGTTCCAGCTCGATCATGGGAAACAGGCCTGTCTGCACCGCCAACCGCGCCACCGCGATGCTTTCTTCACTCTCATGTCCCCAGCCCAGGGGACAGGGGCAGTGAATTTGCAGAAAGGTCGCGCCATCAATCGCCATGGCGCGGCGCACCTTCTTGCGCAAATCGGATGGAAACGCCACCGACGCGGTTGCCGCGTACGGAATGTGATGGGCCGCGATAATCGACACGATATCCTTTTTCAGATGGCGCTTGCCCATGCGTTGCTTGCCGGCGGGAGACGTGGTGGTGGCGGCGGCATGGGGCGTGGAGCTGGACCGCTGAATGCCGGTATTCATGTAGGCTTCATTATCAAAGCATACATACAGCACATTGTGACCACGCTCCAACATACCGGACAGGGCCTGAAACCCAATGTCAAACGTGGCGCCGTCACCGCCGAATGCCAACACCTTGGACTGCCGCCCCTGGGCTTTCAATGCCGCCTCGATGCCTGCCGCCACCGCGGCGGCGTTTTCGAACAGTGAATGCAACCAGGGTACGCGCCAGGCGGATTCCGGCCACGGCGTGGTGAACACTTCCAGGCAACCGGTGGCATTGGCGACGATCACATCCGGACCCGTGGATTCCAGCACCAGACGCGCCGCCAGTGCCTCACCGCAACCGAGGCAGGCACGATGTCCGGCATCGATCCCTTGAAAACGCGGTTGTTTGCGTCGCAATTCATAAAAGTTAATGATTGACTCGGTCATCGACAGGCTCCTGGTTAGCGGTCTTCCGGCGGTAGCTTGTCCAGCTGTACATCCAAGATTTGAAATTCTTCGGCGCTACCATGCGCCACCAGATCGAGAATGCGATCCAGGGTGGACAGCGGCACATCGCGCCCTCCCAAACCCACCGCCACATTGTGCACGCGCACATTGACGCCGTGATAATGAAACGCGCTGCGTATTTCCACGCCAACAATGCCGCCGCCGCCGGGCGACAGCGCCCGTTCCACTACCACCAGATCCGACAAGCCGGACAATGCAACCGCCAATTCAGCACCAGGGAATGGACGCAAACTGCGCAATTTGATGATTTGCACATCGTCACGCTGCACATGGGCCGCATGCGCATCGAGCAAAGTGCCAACGATGGACCCCAAGGCCAGAATACCGATACGCGCATCGGAAGCGCCATGCACTTCGAACAGACCGCCGCTGGCCCTGCCGCTCAATTCCTGCCATTGGCGGTCACATTGCGCAATCAACGCCTTGGCATGCAGCATCGCCTGATGGTGGCTGTGCCGCGCTTCCGCGTAGTAATCCGGCGCCACCAGAGTCCCCAACGACAAGGGTTGTCGCGGCTGCAACGCGCGCGCAAAGTGGTAGGGCGGTAAATACTGATCGACCAGATCCTGATCCGGCACGTCAATGGGTTCCAGCGTATGAGTAAGAGTAAAGCCGTCGACACACACCATCACCGGCAGCTCACATTGCTCGGCAATGCGGAACGCCTGCACCGTAGTGTCCACAGCCTCTTGGTTATCGGCGCAATACAATTGAATCCAGCCGGCATCACGCACCGCCATGGAATCCTGTTGATCGTTCCAGATCGACAACGGCGCGCCCACCGCGCGATTGGCGCAGGTCAACACCAGAGGAATACGCAGGCCAGCGATGTTAAACAACACTTCGCTCATCAACAAGATACCCTGTGATGCGCTGGCGGTATAGGCGCGGGCACCGGCGGCCGCCGCGCCCAACACCACCGAGGCGGCGGAAAATTCGCTTTCCACACTCACCAGTTCACACTGCAGGGCGCCGTCGGCGACCAGCTTGGAAATATTTTCCACGATATGGGTCTGGGGTGTAATGGGATATGCCGCCACCACCTGCGGTCGGCACAGGGCGACGGTTTTAGCTATGGCCTGGGAACCTTCAAGCGTTTGCCGCATACTCCTCCCGATACCATTGACCCGCGGGCACACTGGCGTTCACTTCACGCATCAGTTCCAGATTCGCCTGCAACACTTTTTCGCCTTTGCCATGCAGTCGTAAGCGTAACGCCTGTTCCAGGGCGCCACCGTCGACGATTCCGGTGAGCGCGGCAAACGCCGCCAACAGTGCGGTATTCGGCAGGGGACGTCCCAGATGTTTGAGCGCGATCTGCGCCGCGGGCAGGGCGACGACATCCAGCCCCAGCAGCGCCGACAACTGCGCCGACGGTTTGCTGCTATTGACCAGAATACCTCCCCCGGCACTCAAGCCCACGGTGACTTCCGGCACCTGCAACAAGGCACGGTCCTGCACGATCAGAAAATGCGGATGTAACACCTGGGAACGGCGCAACACCGGCTCGCGCGCGATGCGCACGAACGCCGCCACCGGTGCGCCGCGCCGTTCCGCGCCAAAGCTCGGAAAGGCTTGCGCGTGAAAACCCTGTTCAATTGCTGCCGTGGCGAGAATGTAGGCGGCTACCACATTGCCCTGTCCGCCGCGGCCATGGATTCTGATTTCAATCATCCTGGGCTCGGTTTGTAAATCTGGAATTATGAGTCGGTAATCCTTGGCATGACAGAGCGACTTATTGACACCCAAGAACGATTCGACAATTCATTCTAACAAGGATAAAGGGCAGGTAGATATGCAATCCAGGCTGGAAATATTGCTGCGGGCCAAAATATCAATCATGACATGCACTTTTCCGGCGGCCACCCTGCCGGTGGAGGGATATGCACAATCGACGCCAGCAACCGTATCAGCTGGCCTGGATCATGGTAGTGGCGCTGCCCAGAACGGCAGTTCCGCGAATATTATAGTAATCCACCTGGGCCTCACGGAGAGTTCCCGCCGTCAGGGTCAACAAGATATCATAGCGTTCACCGGCAGCAACCTGCCATTGCGTGACCATCGGGGTGGCGCGCAATGGACGACCGTCACTGGCAATCACTTGAAAGGTCAAACCGCCCAGAGACACCACCGCAGGCAGATACCCGGTATTCACCAGGCGTATCAAAACCACGTCATCTGCCATGCCTCTGATGGCGGTGGCACTGTCAGCGGTCGCGGCGACACTTTGGCGTCCATTGATCATAAACACGTCAGGGCGATAACGCACCGTGCCCGCACCACTGAGAGTCTGGGTATGCCAGGTGGTGTCGAAGGTATGTAAATGCCAGATATGTTCCCGGGAAAACTGTGGCCCGCCGGTCCAGACACGATCGGTACTGCCATCGGCAGGACGCACGACGATAGTGCCCACCATGCCCATCTCCTGGTGCAATACGGTATCCCCATGACAGTGATACATATAGGTACCCGCGTGGGGCGCCACGAAACTGTAGGTGTACGAGGAACCCAGGCTGGGCAAACCGGCCACTCTGCCAAAATTACCCATCATGGGCATGGCCATGCCGACAAAACCAGAAGTTGTAGGCACACCATCATTCGCCTGGTTCACGTCCAACCCATGGGGATGGATGCTATGGGGCATCATGGAATTCAAGGTAATAGCCGCCGATTGACCCTCGATCAACTCGATCACCGGCGCCGGAACCGCCCGGTCGCCATTGAAACCACCACCAAAAGACCACACCCGCAAGCTGGTGCCGTTGGCCAGGGTTTGGGCTGCCGCCATGGAGACACCCAAGGCCGCGCTGTTAAATCCCAAATAGGTGAAAGTACGTGCGGCGCCAGGGATCGGTGCGGGAGCCGGGGCGGGTGCTGGCGTCGGTCGAGGCCGGCAACCCCGACGCCCGCAGGCAGGCAATGACTGTGCAGAGGAAACACGCCACTTTGGGTAACAGGCAATAACACATCGACACTGTGTCTTTGTCGACCACGGCCGTCTCCAGACTTCGGTTGCGACTTATCACTTGCACATGGTAGCCATGAAAGTGCAGAGGGTTGTATATCAGTCCAGGATTGATAATGCGCAGCGCAATCGTCTGGCCGACCGTCATCGCAATTGCGGTATCCGCGCGGGCGGACGTATCAGGATAACTCAGGCCATTGATGAAGAAATAATTTGGTTCATAGTCTGCCATGGCATAGGCCTGGCCGGCGACGATCGCCGCGTTTAAACGATCGTCCGCTTCATGGAGCACCAGGGTATATTGCTTGTCGAACAGGGCGCCGCCGGCGTTCAGACGGTTGCCACCGTCCGCGGGCATTACGATCAGCGGCGCGAACAGTCCCATGGCTCGACCGATGTCGCCCGGCAGAGCGTCGCAGACATAGTAACTGCCCGCCGCCGGCGCGGTGAACTGGTAAATTTGCGTGGCACCCGGCGGACAGGCCGGCGTGTTTTCCAGGACACCGGGAATAGTGACATTAATGGCTTGCGCCAAGACGTTGGTAAGCGCAACACTGATAATGTCACCGCTGCGCACCACCAGGCCCGCACCCAGGGCACCCGGTCCCGCGCCGTTGACCCCGCCGGTGAACTGCCATGCGCTCAGCACCGATCCATCAATCAACGTTCTCACCACGGCTTCGGCGGTGATTGCAAAGCTCAAACTCGCCGCGACAGCTCGCCGTGGCAAGGGCGGAATCAAGCCCGCGGTGGTAAACAGGGTGACACCATAACAACCCGTCTTAAGAAAACTGCGTCTGTCCATCGGCAATGAATTCTTGGTTATATGGTAGCAGCTACGCTAGCACATTTTTTTATCGTTCGGCCAACAACATTCTCAGGTAAACACCCTGATAATTCTCAGTGACAACCACAGGCCTCAAAGCAGGGATGTCGTCACCACCACTATGGCGCCATGCTGACACTTTAATGCTGCATTAAGCCTCAAACTAATCGCACCAAGCGCGTAACGGTTTCACCGGATGATTACGCATTCTGAACAGCGCCCGGAAAAATATTCGTGTTATATCACACATGGAAAACCGGAGATAAATTTGCTACTCAATAATATTTGCGGGGTTTGTGCGTTGCTTACAGTTGTTGAATTCGAGCGTTATGGATTGAGGTTGCCGGCATGCGACATCATCACAAAAAAAAACGCAGCCAGCGGTTGACTGCGTTCAGAGGGTGCGCAGCCTGCCATCCTGGCGGGCTGTTTTAAGGGGAATCGTTAAGCAGCGCGGCGACCGTGACCGGGTGCGCGGATGTCATTGATTGCGGCGCTGACCACCGCAGTGCTGTCAGCAATACCCGGCCGGGTTTCGTAGCGCACTTCCGGGAACTCGCGCCGGGTGCCAGCAACCATGGGTTGCAGCAGGTCCGCGCCGATCAAGGCGCTAACCAGGGGAAAGATTCCGGCCAGTGCCAATACGGAAAAACCGGCAGCGGCCGCTTCCGGCGCGACCAGCACGCCTCCGATTAACACGATACCGGTCAGCGCCAACTCAACGTGGCTGGCGTGCCCTAACTTGCCATCGGCGATATCACCAGCTCCCCAACCGAACATCTCAAAGATCGGATCCCAACCCAACACGGCGGTAATCAGGGGATAAATGGCCACCAGCGGTAACACCGCCAAGCCACCCAGAGCACCTGCGGGCGCGCTGATGGTAACACCCAGCAAGGAGACCGCAACAAGCATGCGGCTGGCGCGTTGGCTGCGATTCAGGTTTTGGCTGTTGGTATTATGAATTGTGTATGTCATGGCTGTTACTCCTCTCACGGAAATTTTGTAATTTGTTGGTGAAGTTTTTTGCTTCGCCCTTGAGGAGTAGTTAACACCCCGAAGATTACTCGCCCATTACCCGAACCTTACCGGTCACTTACCGGATTCTGTGGGCTTCTTAACATTGGGCCAGGCTCGCTGAGGCAGCGATTTCCGTTTCGATAACCGACATGTCACCGGGTATGGAATTAAAGATGACGCAATCTTACTGTTGACGTCGCGCCATGGCTCAGTTTCTTGCTCGATTGCACCTAACGTGATCAGGCCTATTTGTCCGGGATTACAACATTAAATTGTAGGTTGTTATGAGCGGTATCATGGGCTGCGAATTTTACGCTGAGAGCGCCGCCGAAATTTAAAAACGGTAATAGTTGGCATCAACTCGGGTTGCTTTCGCAGAAAAATGGATTAGATTTTAAGTAGCGCTGAAGATAAAGCGCCACCGACCAACGTCGTACCGTCGCGCTGCATTACGCCGCCCTGCATTCGTTTTGATTCACACCAGAGACATCATGGGCGGTGGCATTTAGCGTCGGGATAAACACTATACCCGGGGAAGAATCTGTCCCGCGAGATGACAAGTTAGTGGAACTCGATGAACCGTAACCCCCGCGACAACAATCACCATCGAGTCAGCACAGCAACGGGATTACGTTGTTAACACCATCAGCAAAGGAGGCACAACGATGACCAAAGTAATTATTGCCATTCATGGGCGCGCCAACAAACCAAAAAAGGAAACTTTATGCGATTGGTGGAAAACCGCTATCGCAGAGGGCCTGTCCAAGAATCTGAACGAAGATCTGGGAAACATTGCTTTCGAAATGGCGTACTACGCAGACATTTGTTTTGATCAGCCGCTGTCAGATGCCGACAACAAGGAACCGTACAAGGAAGCAAAGCGAGGCCAACTCAAGCGTTACAGCCATGGCACTTTAAGCCGTATCAGAGCCGGACTTGGCTCATGGCTCGATACGCCGGCGGACTGGCTGGAAGAACACAGCCAGGTATTTTCGTCTTTGGCAAAGACCGTGGCACAACAAACGCTGAAGGATCTCGGCCAGTACTACACGGACAAAAACATACGGGAGCGCATCAAGAAGACACTTAAAGATATCTTGGTGGCACGACGCGATGATGAAATATTTCTGGTATCTCATTCAATGGGCACGATCGTGGCCTACGACGTGTTACGGGAAATCGGACGCTCCCAGGATCTTAAGGGACTGACAGTGGAACATTTTGTGACCATGGGTTCTCCGCTGGGATTGACACCGGTCAAAGGGAACATCATCGAATCGCATAACCGAAAATTGCGCACTCCTTCCTGCATCACCAGAAGCTGGCTTAATTTTTCAGATCCAGAGGATTTTGTGTGCATCGACAGCCATCTTCGCGATGAATATGAACGCAACAGTGCCTCGATAAAAGTCAAGGACGTCATGGTGTGCAACGATTACCCTGACAATGCACACAAGTCTTTTGGTTACTTGAGAACGCCGGAATTTTCGGAGCACATCTTGAGGTTTTTATAATCGGAAACGAGCGCGTGGCGGCGAGTCGACGCGCCGGCAAGCGCTCGCGATTATCGACGCAGGCCGTTTCGCGGATTATTTTACGGAAGAAACCACGGGTTGCGGTTGGTCCAGGCGCAGGATGCTGCCAAAGGCACCAATGCTTAACGGTGTATTGGGAAAATCCGCGCGCGTCAGTTCCGCCATTTCCTTGGCGACACGGTGCTGATAATCGATCACCGGACCCACGGGCCGACGTTGAATCGTGGACACGATGCGTCCCTCGATAAAGCGTCCCTGGGCATCCAGATCCACCAGCAAAATCGGCGCATAACCTTTCTTGCCGGTGACACTGATGCCGAAATACGTGGCGAAGTTGCCGAGGCTGTAAGCGATCAGCCGGTCTTTGTACAGCTCCAGGGCGCGCACCACATGGGGGCCATGACCGATCACCAGATCCGCGCCCGCATCGATCACGGCATGGGCGAAAGCATACGCATCACCGCGGTTTTCGCCATGAAAAACTTCGCGCTCGAAGGTCACGTGGGTAAATTCCTCGCCCTCGGCACCGGCGTGCATGGAAACGATGACGATGTCATGACTTGCGGCTAAATCACGCACGGTTTCCTGCGCCTTGGGCAGGTCGAGAAAATCGTGGGAGTTGGCGAAGGGCGAGTAGGCGATCAGCGCCACGCGCAGACCATTGACCTCCCAGCTGGCCACATCGCCTTCCAATCCCGAGTGCCGGATACCCGCGTCGTTCAACACCTGCATGGTATTGCTGCGGCCGGTCTCGCCAAAATCCCGGGCGTGGTTATTGGCCAGGCTCGCCACATCGACACCGGCCTCCACCAGATACTTCACGTAGCGCTGCGGCGTGCGGAACAGATAACAGGTCTTGGGATTGGGGCATTGCTTGACCGGCTCGCCGCCGTCCATCAGGGTCCCTTCCAGGTTGATGAAGGTAATATCCGGCTGCCGCAATATCGGCACGACTTGCGTCAGAATCGAGGCTCCATCGTCATCCGCGAGCCAGTTCTCGGGAAAATCGGTCCCCAACATCACATCCCCGACGGCACCGATGTGCAGCTTACGGCTCGGTTGCGGCGGCACCTCAGGGAACGGAGAGGTAATCTCAGGCGCCACCACCGACGGTGGTTCAGGCGCGACTGGTGGCGCCTGATGGGTAACCGCCGGAGGAGTTGGCGCGGGAGCGGGTTTTGGTGGCGCGCTACTGCAACCAACGCCCACAAGGACCAGATATATTGAAATCAGCGCGCGATACGGGAATGTGAAATGAATACTATGTGTTGTCATGCGTGAGAATACTACACCAAAAATCCATGTTGATGGCGCTCGATCCGCGATACGCCCGTGATACGCCTTTAATCACCTGATTTATAACTTGATATGGGACGTAACGTCTGTGCGGTAACGCGCAGAACCGTGGACAAGTTTACCTCGATGTGCCGAGCGGTGGCTTAAATTCCAGTGACCCTATGCAAAAAAATCGGAGGGATGACGATGCTGATCCTGATGCCGGATAGCTCCACCGTGAATTTCCGCACTATCACTACACCCATATCCCTCATACCGGGCCATACCCACCTTCGCCGGTCAAAAAACCCGCCAGTAATCCTGAGTATTCCAGAGAAGTTACCCTACTCGGCGTGCCAATATCCCGCGATCGCGACGCCACATGACAGGTGCGGGGAATCAAGCCGCCAGCTCTTCCAACGGTCGATTTTCCTGATACTCCAGGGTCAACTTGCCAAGATAGGGGTATGCGAATTTCTGGCAGGCAGTGTAATTGCGCCATTCGCCACCTTCACGGAATTGCAGCTGCCACTTATAGCGCACACCATGACGGGAGAAAATTTTCACACGGGTAGGATGGGTCAATGCATAACTAAAACAATTCACGGCATCATCAAGATTGGATCTGATGAAGTGACATTCCCAGTCGCCCAGGCGCACAGTGTACTCGTGGAAATTTTCACTGAAGGTAGCATCAAATCCGCCCGGAGACGACGCGGGTACCGTGACACCCGAACGGTTCTCGATGAACCGGCCGTCCACCAATTCATCCAGCACCTGTTTCACCAATCTGATTGCTCGGGATGTCATAAGCGTGTTAGTCGTTATCGCTGCGCGCTGACGCGATTATCCGCGAGGCCGATATCCTCCAGATTATAACCCGGAGCCTGCTGAATCGCCGCCAGATAACCGACCCAGGGCAAGTGCAATTCGTGACGCAACAGATCCAGAAACAGCAACTGGATGTAGCGCCGCACATCCGAACTCAAACTGGGCCGCAGGCCCTGATTGAAAAATCCGTGACGCCACTGGGAAATGAATCCGAAACCCGTGGCGCGATCCACAACATCGACATTATCCAGCTCGTAACATTCCTTGAGTTTAAGCCGTATCGTCTTATCCCGACCACCACACAGCATCTCCAGGGCCGTCCAGTAATAGAACATGGCATCTTCCTGTTGCTGCGCCTTGTCAAAATATTCCAAGGCCAACTCGATGCGCCGGCGGCTTTCCTCCGACAAAGCGGTCAGGGATTTGGCGATCTCACCGATATGTCCCCAATTTTTTTCATTGATAAACGGGCCTTCCGGCGTTTGCGGCATCTTGATTTCTTCGCCGGGCGCCACGAATTTGTCATCCAGCGCCGTGACCTCGCCCTCGAACACGATATCACGCATAAAATTCACACCGGCATGCAGGCGCATCACGCTTGCCGCCACATCCAGGCGGTGCCGCGTGCGCAGTGGGTTGCCCGGTTTGCCATCGATCGCCATCGGAGTGGCGATGAACACGAAATTGGATTTTTTCAGTGCCCGCTGTTCCGAGGCAAACTCAAGCACCGTCATGCCATTCTTGCCGGCATACATATAGTGCTGAAAGTGCGGAACGTTGATACCTTCCTGCACGCCGTAACTGATGGCCACCGGTTGTTCAAGCGCCAGCTCCTTTATGGCACTTTGCAGGCTAACTACAAATTTATCATGGGGCACCAGCAACGAAGTATAGATACGAATCCAGAAACTTGAAGTGGCCGCGTCACGAAACCAACCATCGCAGCTAACATTCGACAACAGTACTTTGTGCATGCGATCTCCCGGGTATTGGCATAAATTGATGGCCAGGTAAGGCACTATTAAAGTCTATCGGCCATCGCGAGCGATTCTCCACCATGGCATGAGGAGTGTACCCAACGGTCGCTCCGAGGTAGAATACCCTCAGTTTTTAACCAGAGTGAGAATCCCCATGCAGTGCTGCAGTCCCCATGCCCGTTCCGCCGGAAAATTTTTTTCGCGTTTCGCCGGATCCTACCGCCGCCGCTTCACGCGCAAGGGTTTTGAAGATTGCCAACAACAAATGCTGGCCGGCATTCAGCAAGCGGGATTTAAAGACACTACTCTACTGGAAATTGGTTGTGGCGTTGGTCAATTGCATATGCATTTGCTGGACCAGGGCGCCAGCAGCGCCGTGGGCGTGGATCTGGCCCCAACCATGATCGACGAAGCGCGGGCCTGGGCCTCGGACCGGGGCTTGGACACGCGTACTGACTACCACGTCGGTGACTTCATGCTCATGGATAATATCGCACCGGCGGACATTACCCTGATGGATAAGGTGATCTGCTGTTATCCCGATGTCGATGGCCTGGTCCATCGGTCCCTGGCCGCCACCCAACGGGTCTATGCCTTGACCTATCCGCGCAACACCTGGCTCATGCGTAGCGCGGTAAAAATAGGCAGCATCGTCATGAAATTGATCGGTTCGGATTTCAGACCCTATGTACACGATCCGGAGCAAGTGGAGCAGTGGGTACGTGCCGCGGGATTTGACAAGACCTATCAGAACCATACCTTTATCTGGTTGAGCCAGGTTTATTCTCGACCGGCCACGGCGTCTTCCTGAGAATCGCCAAACCAGCTGCGTAACTTATCCCGAGCCTTGGCCCGGACCTCGTCATTGATGTAGGCCGCCACGGTGGCCAGGGCCAGGGTAATCGCGCCCAGATCGTCACTGTATCCCACCAGCGGCGTGAAATCGGGAATGGTGTCCGCTGGCAAAATAAAGTATCCCAAGGCGCCGTAGATTACCGTCTTCGCCCACACCGGAACTTCCGGTCGCTGCGCCGCATAGAACAACAATAACGTCTTCTCCACCACCTCCCGACCCGCCGCCTTGGCGTAATCCTTGAGTTTCTGCCAGAAGGTTTTTTCGGTATAGAGATCGTCGAAGTGTTCGGGGATCTGAGCCATGGCGTATTTACCTTTGCGAAATAACTTCTCTCCAGTTTAACCCCTTTTCCACGGCGCGGCGTTTAACAGGGTAGTCACACTCGAATCACCAGGAGAAGCACCATGAATCGTATGCTAATAACCAGTATCACCTTGATCGGTCTGGCCATCGCTACGGCTTGCACCACCCAGACCGAACATGCGGATAAATCCCCGAAACCCTTGCCGGCACCGATTACCCTACATGACGCACCGACACCGACGGACCAGCCCGTGGCGACCCCCGCCGCACCCGTCACCACCGCGGAGCACCTGTTGGTAAAAGAGGAAAAACGCAAAACCGACACCACCACCCCGGCGCCGGCACCTCGCGCTAAGGCGCTGCCCCTCATGGAGTCCCGTGACCGCGCCGGCATGGCGTTCGCCCCCGGCATTGCCACCGAAAGTTACGTGTATTATCCCGACGCGCCGATGGACCGGGAAAATTACGCCCATGTGCAAGAAAATGCCGTGCGTCGTACGGCGGAGCATCCGGTCTCCACATTTTCCATCGACGTGGATACCGGCAGCTACAGCAATGTGCGTCGCCTGTTGACCGCGGGCACCTTGCCACCCAAGGACGCGGTCCGCGTGGAAGAATTAATCAATTACTTCGACTACGACTATCCGGCGTCGACCGACCGATCCGTACCGTTCAGTGTCATCACCGAACTGGCGGTCACGCCCTGGAACCCGAACACCCGCTTGCTGCATATCGGCATCAAGGGCTATCACGACCCGAACCAGGAACTGCCGGCCACCAACCTGGTGTTTCTGGTGGATGTCTCCGGTTCCATGCAATCTCCTGACAAACTGGGATTGCTGAAGACTTCGCTCAAAATGCTGAGCCGGCAGTTACGGGCACAGGATCGGGTATCCCTGGTGGTCTATGCCGGCGCTTCCGGCGTGGTACTGGAACCCACCGCCGGCAACCAGCGCCTGAAAATTGAACGCGCCCTGGAACAACTTACCGCCGGGGGCTCCACTAACGGCGCCGCCGGTATTCGACTCGCCTACCAGATGGCGCGCCAGGCCTTTATCACCAATGGCATCAACCGGGTGTTGTTGGCGACTGACGGTGATTTCAATGTGGGCACCGTAAATTTCGAGGCGCTGAAAGATCTGGTGGCGGCGCAACGTCAAACCGGCATCACCCTCACCACCCTGGGTTTCGGCAGCGGTAACTATAACGATCAATTGATGGAGCAACTGGCGGATACCGGCAACGGCAATTACGCTTACATCGATACTTTGAACGAAGCCCATAAAGTACTGGTGGAGCAAATGTCGGCGACCCTGCAAACCATCGCCAGCGACGTGAAAATCCAGATTGAGTTCAACCCCCGCCTGGTCGCGGAATATCGTCTGATCGGTTACGAAAACCGCATGCTCAAGCGCGAAGATTTCAATAACGACAAGGTCGATGCCGGCGATATCGGCGCCGGCCACAGCGTCACCGCGCTTTATGAAATCGCCCTCAGCGGCGGCACCGGCACCCGCATCGACGCTCTGCGTTATGGCACCGCGCCGGAACCCACCGGCAACAATGATTCGGAACTGGCATTCGTGAAACTTCGCTACAAATTGCCCGGCGCCACCGACAGCAAGCTGCACAGCCGCAGTATCAGTAACAGCGATATGCGTGACACGTTGCGCCATACCAGCGATAACTTCCGCTTCGCCGCCAGTGTCGCCGCTTTCGGCCAACTGCTGCGCGGTGGCACTTACAGTGGCGGGTATTCCTATACCGATGTGCTAGAATTGGCGCGACCAGCCCGTGGTGAGGATCGTTTCGGGTACCGCAGTGAATTCGTCAAACTGGTGAATCTCACCCGTACTCTGGCCGGCGAGCCGGTCGCCACTTCCCAAAGGGAATAGAAACAAAGGGCGTTGCGTGCGTGACGAAAGCGATGAACATCTGATGCTACGCTACCAGCAGGGTGACGCGGGGGCTTTTGATATCCTCTACCAGAGGCACAAAGGCCCCCTCTATCGCTATCTCACGCGCTTGCTGGCGCACGACCAGACCGCGGAAGAAATTTATCAGGACGTGTGGTTACGTCTGATTCAGGCGCGCAGCCGTTACCAGGCAAGCGCCTCCTTTCGCACCTATTTGTTTCAGATCGCGCGCAATCGCGCGTTGGATCATTTTCGCAGCCAGCGCCGCCGACCGCAGTTGGCAACACATGATCCTGCCGACACCGACGAGCTGCCCGATGCGCAACAGCTGGACGTGGCGGATCTGGTGCATAATCACAGTTGCCTGGCGCGCCTGCTGGAACTGGTGCGGGATTTGCCTGACGCACAACGCGATGTCTTTTTACTGAAAGAGGAAGCGGGACTGAGCCTGCAGGAAATCGCCGCGTTGTCCACCGAGAATGTGGAGGCGGTGAAAAGCAGACTACGCTACGCTATTGCCAAGCTGCGTACCGGCCTGCGGGAATTTCTGACATGAGCGACCACATTTCCAAAACACCTGCCGACAATAGCGACGACCTGTCACGTCTGTACCGGGCGGCCCCGACCGCGGAACCCCCGGCACCCCTGGATGCCGCAATCCGGGCGGCGGCGCGTCGCGAATTGGCGGCTGCCATCGACAGCAAGCCGCGATTCTGGCACCGGTGGGGCACGTCTCTGGCCAGCGCCGCGCTGCTGGTGCTGGCAGTGGGCGTGATCCTGCAACTGCAACGGGAAACCCCGACAGCGCTGACCTCCGCACCGGCACCGGAGCGGACGGCCACACCACAACCCGCGACACCGGAACCGGAGCTGGCACTGGAAATAGCTGCGCCGGCGACTAAGGCTGACACGGCTGTCATGGCAACCGATGCGGTAGTCAAGCAAGAACTGCGTCGGCGTGCGGTGCGCGACGATGCCGTTGCCGATTATCAGGCGCAACCCGGGCCGAAGCTGAGCGTGGAGGGCAAAACCGCAAACGCTGACCGTTCCCGAGCGAGCGTGCTTAGCCAAGGCGTCATCGAAGAACGGATGAGCACCGCGCCCGCGGCGGCGACCGCCGCCCCTGGACCAATACCGCAGCCCCAGGCGATCATCCCGCTCGACGGCCGCTCGGCGCTGCAACGGAGCGAGGTGAAGCAAAAAGCCGCTACTGCCGAGCACGACGCCATTACTGAATTTTCGGCGCAAAGCGACAGGTCCGCGTCGGCGGAGCGGGAGCCAGAACCCGAGCCCGCTGCCTCCATGACGCGGAAATTCGCCCGGGAATCCGCGCCGGACCGACCCACGCCGATGTCTCCCGCGACTGGCGCCGCTGACCTCGACGCCCGCACGGCTGTCATCGACGACTGGTTGCGGCGTATTGAAGCACTGCTGCAAGCGCGCAAGCTGCCCCAGGCAGAGCAGCAGTTACGCGCTTTTCATCAACAATATGCCGACTACCCCCTGCCCAAACTCCAGCAACGCTTCGGTCGGCAGTGGGTTGATGACACCCTCAAACCCCCATCGCAATAGTTGCGTATCCAATTGATGCCCGTTAGAGTAGCCTCATGGTTGAGCGCTGCGTCAAGTTCAATAACACGGCCCTGGTACGGCAGCAGTAATTACAAACTTCAATTGACGATAATTCCGGAGCATAGGGTTATGATACTAATGGAAACCATCGACGGCGGCCCATGGGCCGAAGACTTGTCGACGGCGTTTTACGCCCTCGCAACCTGCGACTGCGCCGGTAATGCGCGCAACCACCGGCGGGTGATACCGGGCAACGCGGCACCGGAACCCACCCGGGAGGCATGCGCATGAATCATGCTCTCAATCCAGAAATGTTCTGGCTGGTCGCCACGGTATTAATGACCTCTCTGTTCTGGATACCCTATATCCTGAATCGCATGGTCGAATTGGGGCCGATTACCGCCATTCTATTTCGCTTCCCCGAACCCGGCGCCCGAGCCGCCTGGGCCGATCGCATGCAGAAGGCGCACCTGAACGCGGTGGAAAACCTGGTGATCTTCGCACCGCTGGTGTTGGCTCTGCAAGTACAAGGCATCAGCACGTCGACCACGACCCTGGCCTGCGCCATCTATTTCTGGGCACGTTTGACGCACTACCTGGTGTTCACCTTCGCGGTTCCGCTGTTACGGGTAGCGGCCTTCATGGTGGGGTTTGCCGCGCAGATGACTCTGGCGGTGACGCTGCTGTTTGGCTGACGATGATCCATCATCAACATTATTTGTCGCACCACGGCGCCACACACGCGAAGTAAGAGCACGCTTTTCCAGGAAATATTTAACGCGTTGCCTGAGCGTACTTGGCGTACTTGGCGTACTTGGCGTACTTGGCGTACTTGGCGTACTTGGCGTACTTGGCGTACTTGGCGTCTTGGCGTCTTGGCGTCCTGGCGTCCTGGCGTCTTGGCGTGATTCAGCTTTTTGTGTCTGTGATTGGCAACGGGTCCGGTGGCTCCTGCGCTGTCACAAAATCACTGATCGCGGTAATCACTCCGGGATCTCGCAAGATACGGCGATGCCCCAGACCTTCCGTAATCAATAGCCGTGAACCGGACCAGGCGCGCGCCAGAATCTCACTTTGATGACACGCCACTTCACGGTCATCCCGATCGTGAATGATCAATGCCGGCACCGACAACTGCTGCGCCAGATGATCGGCCGAAGCCTGCTGCCAGACGTCGGCGCCGAACTCGCGCTCCGCCCGACGCTGAAACCCCGTCACCACCGCGTCCGGAACGCGCAGGTAGCGGAAGAATCTATCCAGCAACCACGGCAACTGGGTAGGCGAACCGATGGTGACCACCCTGGTCGCCGGCACGCCCCGCGCCAGGGCCATCACCGTGCACAAGGCGCCAAAGGAATGGCCGACAATGCAGTGAAACGCTCCGTAACGCTGCGCCAACCGCAGCACGATATCGCGTACCATAAAAGCATTGGTGCCACGTCCGGGGCTGCGCCCATGACCCGGCGCATCGAAGGTGATGACACGATAGCCCCGGTCCACCAGGGGCGCCACCATGGCTCCCAACTGCATACCGCGACCACTCCAACCGTGAATTAACAGAACCGCCGGACCTTCGCCCCACACCGAGACGCTCACCGGCCCGGGATCGTGTTCCAGCAATTCCTGGCGCGCGCTTTGCCGATAACGCGCCTCCCGGGCGGGCTCGGGAAAACGAGGCGCAAAAAACCACAAGCGATACAGCCAGGCAACCGCCAACCCGGGAGCTACCCAGGATAAGACTCCCATGGCAAGACGTATAAACCGTATGCGTGGCGGCGTGGTACGCCGGGATTTGATCTCGGGCATGACTATCGTATCCGTAGGCAGATGCGGTAAGGCGCGTATCAGGAACCATTAACGCTCCGCGAAAATTCATACATATGCGCGGGAAAAACCTCGGTGTACAGCAAGCACCTGATGGCACGGCATCAGACCGGCCCCGCGTAACTCATGACACGCGAGGCCGGATCGACTACAGTGTCCGGTATTAGCGGGAAGGACTCAAGAACAAAACGAATTACATACGGGCGGCATCGGCCAAACGCGTGGCAAAACTCCAAAGATGACCATTACTGTCCTTGAATTTCGCCACCCGGTCCCCCCAGAACATGTTTTGAGGTTGCTCCAGCACCTGCAAGCCGTTGGCATTGGCGCGCTCGTGAACGGTATCCACGTCTTCACAATAGACATAGAGGGATACCGGAC
>JAHECY010000112.1 GCA_024641505.1 Gammaproteobacteria bacterium | reverse complement strand
CATTTGACTCAAATATACCAGCCGAGACTGCTGTTGCTGTTACTGCCCTTGTTCCTGGGCGGTTGCTTCGGCTCCTCCGATGACAAGAAAGACACCAGCGCAGCGGAAACCGCTCCCCAGCTGACCCTGGCGCTGCCGTCCTCCATGACCACCACGTCCACCACCGCCGCGCGCATTACCCTGGCCACCGACCCCAGTACCTGCCAATTCAATGGCAATGACCATGCCGACTGGTTCGACAACGGCTACAAAATGTCCAAATTCCTGGTGGACCTGTCCCAGGCGCAAAGCTGTATCGCCGACGCCATCATCGGTACCATGGTGGAATTGAAAAGTCTGTTTGAAAACAAAGGCAAGCAGCCGGTACCCGGCGCCGAATCCGACCCGAGCGCGCCCAAGTGGGTGGACTACCAAACCGCCGGTGACACCTCCAAACTCTGGCTCTATTGGGACGACACCGACACCCAGATCCTCTACGTCACCTGGACCGGCTCCCAGGCCGCCGGTTATGAAGGCCAAATGATTTACAGCGGCTGGCCGCCGGACCTCGCAGATCCCGGTGCTCCCACCGCGGTGCGTGTCGATTTCACCCGCAGCAGCGCCAGTGACGTGAACCATATCTACATAGGCTTCTCCGACACCAACCCGGGCAAAGTCACGGGCTTCCATGTCATGGTCAGCCGCACCGGCAGCGGCGTCGACGCCAGCTACGAAGCTAAAGGCTATATCGTCACCAACGGCCAGTACAACGCCGCCTCTCTGCCCCCCGGTGTGACTTTCGCCAATCCGACGTTTTCCATCGTCACCGTGGTGGACGCCGATGGTGTCGGCGCGACGATTGCGGATTTTGAGGATCTGGCGCTGCACGTGGAAGACGGTGATGTCACCCCACCCACCTGGGTGCTGGGTTCCTATCAGTTTTCGTTGACGGATAAGGTCTATTTCGATGCTCTGGGCGCCACCCAATGGAAGAGCAAAGGGCCGACCGCGGCGACCTATGTGAATCCCGATAGCACCAATGGTCGCAGTGGCGCTAACCTGAGCATTATGATTAGCTGCCTGGAAGCCTATGATGTCGTTTGTGGTGACACCTTTCCACAAATGAACCTGGGCGCCGCTTATTTCACTTCCCCTTGTGGTACCACACACAGTGATGATTGCACGTTGTTCCTGCAAGGCATCTACAATCTTGGTGGCTTTGGCACTGAACTCAACTCCACCGACGCCGAGCCCACCGACGCGCGCAACGCCGCCATCGCCGCCGTCACCCATCTGACCACGGCATGGCCCAGCAATACCGATACCGCCGACACCACGTTTGTGATTCCCGTGGCGCCCTGATCAGCCGGATTGCTAAGTGGTTGAAGGAAAAGCCCCGCAGGGTGCTGCGGGGCTTTTTTTTAACCACAGCCTTGAGTTTTACCAAAGATGCGCGCAATAGTGTGCATCCCTTGTGCAAGATAATTCACCCATGACCCAATCCATTCCCGAGCACCCATTCAGCGAACCAAAGAAAACACGGCAACAGGAGCGTCACAACTGGATCGAAAAAAACGGCGACGCACTGCAGGGATACAACACACGAAAAACTTTTCCCTATTTGCCGGATGTGCAGCACGTGATGCTGGTTAGACTTTCACGATTTTATTGACGTTATAGCTTCAACTCATACCTAAGACCGGCCACCTTGCGTTCATACTCATAGCGCGCATCCGTGCCCCGGGTTTTGCGCGAAGACAGTTGGAGCGTAATCGTGTCCTTGCCTGGCAGCGAGAATTCAAGGGATAGGTCCGCTTCATTGCCATCGGCTTTTTTCGGTCCCTGCAGGACATTGTCAAAAGCATAGGCATATGGATAATCCCGCAGCCAACGGTTTATCTTTAATTTGGCTTCGACACCTTTCTTGATGCGGTACCTGACCGCGATATCTGCGGCGTTTTCCGTATAATTTCCATAACCCTGAAAATTATCCGTGCGCGCGGTATAATCGAGACCCGCGTTGAATTTCCAGGCCTTGTTCAGTTTGTGACGGAAATCCGCCGATAGTTTTCGGTATTGGTAGACCAGAGACGGATTTGCGCTGCGTAAGAAGCCGGCTGCATCCCGTGCCGGACGTTCCACGTAGTCATACACATAGTAGCCGTAGCGCAGACCATAGCGCGTTTGCTTACTCTGGTGATAGAAAACGGATCCTTTGAGCTGATAATAAGTGTGATCCAATTGCGAGATCACGCCCGGGTCCGCATAGTCACGCAACTGCCAGGTGCCGTATAACTTGAAATCAAGCATCTCACCGTTCCATTGCCAACGCATCCGGGCGCCGGTATTGTCATACTGATAACGGTTGGAAACATCGCTGCCGCTGCTGGTATCTTTTTCCAGGCCAGTGTCCCGGTCAACGTATATTTTACGATAAGCGCCACGGAAGGCTTCCAGTAGGAGCCGACTGGCACCGGTTTTATCCAGCATCAGACTATCGCCCACGGTAAATGTATAATCATGCCGGTTGGCGTTACTGAGTCCGGAATCCAGGTAGTGTTGGGTATTGTAGGTAAACGATATCTGCAAAAGGTGCTTATCGCTCGCTGACCATGCATAGCCGGCATCCAGGGACAGGGGCACAAAAAAACCCTGCTGCACTTTGGGAGTGACCAGAAGAGGTGTAGTTTGCCCATAATCGATATAGGGTCCGGCGGGTGATAAATACACATTATTATCCCAGGCCAAACCGGTTTCCACCAGTAAAGTCGGCCCATCATTCCCGGCGGCGTCAGCTAAGGAAGGCAGGATCAAGGTCAACGCCATCAACAGGGGACGGAACCTGGAATTCATGGTAGCTCCTTGCGCATAGTTAACGTATCGGAAAACGCGCGCAATTCCAGGGCTATCTCCTTGTCGTCGGGGGCGAGTGAGGCGGCATGTTTGAGCGCTGTGCGCGCATCTGCATCGTTACCCAGTTTCTTTAAAGTTCGGGCCAGTTGCAGTCGGATCTCAGCATTGCCTGCATCGCGATTCGCCGCATCCTGCAGGCGAACCAGGGCGCCCGCGTTATCGCCGCTGCCATCCAGCGCTTTGGCGGAACTGAGCAGGACGTTGACATTTTCACTGTCCAGTTGTAACGCCGCGTCGAAAGCCTCCTCTGCATCGGCGAAACGCGCCATGTGTAGATAGGTTTCGCCGAGATTGATCCAGGCTTTAGTATAACTCTTGTCCTCAACCAGAACCGCTTGGTAGGCGGCGATGGCTTCTCCATACTCGCCGGTGCGTGCATGCAGGACACCCAGATTGATCAAGGCTTTTGCATAGTTTGGACGGGCGGTAATTGCGCGTTTATAGGCTATTTTGGCCTTTTGCGGATGTTCAAAGCGAGTATACAGTATGCCCAGATTATACCATGCCGCCGCATAGTCCGGCTTTTCCTTAACCGCCTTACGCAAAGCTTGCTCGGCATTGTCAAAGTCGTCCAGCCTGGAATAGGCCAAGCCGATGTTGTACCAGGCTTCCGGATATATATTTTTGAGTTTCAGGGCCTTGCGGTAATGCTTTATTGCTTCCTGGTAATCAGCCTTGTCCTTATAGACCAAGCCGATATTCAAGTATGCCTCTGGGTACATGTTGTCACTCTGCTGCAAAGCTTTACGATAGTACTCCAGAGCGGCATCCAGGTTTTTGTCGGCACGCGCCAGCCGGCCGAGTTGTAAATGGGCGCGCGCATTGGTGTCATCGTGCTCCAGAATCTTTTCAAATTGTTGTCTGGCGTCGCCAATGCGGTCCTGCTTGAGGTACTGCAGCGCCAGGTTGTAGCGGGCGTTGTCGTAATTCGGGTCAAACTGCACGGCCTTCTGGTAGCTTTCCAAAGCCGCTTTCTCGTCGTTGAGAAGATTGCTGGCTTTCCCGCGCAAAAACCAGGCTAAAGCACTGCCCGGGTGCAGGCGTAGAATTTCGTCGTATATCTCCATTGCATTGCGCTGGCCGTCGTTGGAGTCAGGCTCCAGTGCGGCCAGGCCGAAACGTGGCGCCAGATAGTCGGGCTTGATGCGCAGCGCCGCACGATATGCCACGGCTGCCTTTGTATTGTATTCAGGTCCGGCGCGCTTATACGCCACGCCCAGATTGTGCAAGGCCTTGGCCTTGCGCTCACCCCCGGCCAGTTTCGAAGCCTGAAGTAACGCCTTAATCGCGTCTGTATAGGCTTTGGTTTCGAGATACGCTACACCCAGATTAAAGGTGGCCTCAAAGTGGTAGGGATTGTTGCTAATTACATACTTATATTCCTTCACCGCTTTCTTTGTTTTACCGAGTTTATTGTAGGTAAGCGCTCGATTGAAGAAAGTTTCCAGGGAGGCGGATTTAGACGCTATCGCTTGGTTGAAAAATTCCAGGGCTTTTGCATAGTCGCCGCGCTTGTAATGCATGGCACCAACTTCGTTCAGTAACACTGGAGTTCGGCCATCTCTCAGCATAAGGTCAAAAACGGCCTGTGCCTCAGCCCACTCTCTGGCATCGATATGCCGCTGCGCTCGGGCAAAGCGTGTATCGCTCATGGCGGCCTGCCGATTATATTTTATATCAAAAGAAAATTTTTCATCACCGTAGGCCGTTACCAGCTCGCTTTCCGTGCTAGCGGTATCCGATGGAATGTTGATCACGATCACCGGCTCGTTATCCGCGTCCGCCTTGAAGTGCACCACCGCCAGCAAAGCAAATAAAGAAATCAGCACCAGCACTACCGGCAACAGACTTTCCAGGAAGAATCGGCTGGTTATGCGCACGGTGGCGGCGGCATTCATACGGAATTCTCCACGCTTTTTAATAAATGGCGCATACCCAGATTGTTTACATTCTGGATTTCCAATCCGGGACGCACGTTGATTTCCAGGATAACCGGACCCGTAGCGCTAACCGTAACGTCAACGCCCAGGTAGCGTAACGGCACCACGCCGGCGGCGCGGCGTGCGGCATCCACGACCTGTTCCCAAAACGGCAGTGTGATGCCATGCAGTGCCAATCCCGTATCGGGATGATGACTGATGTCGCGGCCATTGAGGATAGCGTTAGTGGTGTTGCCACTGTACAGATCGACGGCGATACCCAGAGCGCCCTGATGTAAATTGGCGCGGCCGCTGGAAGCACGGGTGGGCACCCGCAACATGGCAATCACCGGCTGTTGTAATAGCGTAATGATGCGCACATCCGCCAGACCACCGGCGCACATACGTTCCACTTCCGGATGCTGGTTAACCCGGCGCTCGATCAGCACTTCATCATGCAGGCCAAAGGAATGGATGCCAAAAATGATATCGCTGATATGTTGCTTTAACTGCTCCAGGGTATAACGCCGGCCACCGCTTCCCAGCCAGCCGTCCGCGTCGCGGCCGGTAATGACAATAATGCCGCCACCGGCGCTGCCCCGAGCCGGCTTGATCACGAACTCATCGAACGGCGCCAGCGTGTCCGCCAGATTTTTCAGCTCATAAAAGTAGCCGAAGGTGGCCAGGGTTTCCGGAACCGGTACCCCATGCTGCTGCAGGATGCGTTTGGTCAGCAACTTGTTGTCCGCGACCGGGTAGTCCCGGCGCCGGTTATACATATAGACGTATTCAAGGTTGCGCTTGTTGATCGAAAGCACACCGGTGATGTTCCGGAAAACGGTCAATAGGTTGCGCCACCACCCGTGGTTCATGTTGACGCCTCCCGGCTGAAAATCAGTTTGCGAAAGCGCCATACTTCGCTGAAACGCATACCAATCCATTTACCCAGCCACAAATTGAGACCGATCACGCACAGCAGCAATTCGGGGAACGACAGAATCAGATTCTGCAGGAACACGGAATCCATCACGACGAAACAGGCGGCTATCACCACCATTGACCAGGCGGTGATCCGCATCACCTTACGCGTGCCTTGTTCTTCGTGAATGATGGCGAAGCGCTCGGCGGTGATCGCCAAAATGGCAATGGGAAACAGGGTGACATGGGCCAGGTCGATAAGATCAAACTGTACGCTCGCCACGGTTATGCTCAACATGGCGATAACCACCATGGTCAGCATCACCGCCATTTTCGGAGAATGCAGCAAGTGCAGCCAGTCCAGAGCCTTGCGTACCATCGCGGACAAAATGATGATGGTGAGGAATCCCACCAGGCCCCAGAAAATGCCCGTCTGCCGGCAAGCGGCGGCAATCAATGCGGGCAAAAACGTACCGAATGTTTCCACACCCATGACATTACGAAACACCACGACCACGAAAGCGCCCAATGGGATCATGAGTACGATTTGCAGCAGGTCCTGGGATATGCCTAAGCGATTGAATACCGCGTACAGATCTACCATGTTCAGCTTTGACGACTCCAGCCCGGCCAGTAGGTCGCTTTTCGGCCGCAATTCCTTGTCGATATTGAACAGGTACTGGAAATTGATGTTAGCCGTGTGCTTAAACAGCGACTCGTCGCCGTAATACAGAGTGAGGAAATTTCCCGGAAGTTCCGCGAAGTGGTCGTTGATGGTGTCAAACGGCACCCAGTAACCGTTGATGTACAACTCTACCCACTGATGGCTGGTGCGTTTACTGCCCTCCTTGAGAATTAATCCACCGACCAGGCGGGCGGGGATATTAAGCTTGCGGGCCATGGCCACGAACAGCCGGCCCTTGCCATTACAACTGGCTTCTCCCAGCTTGAGCGCGGTCAGGGCGTCGGTAAAACCGGAGAAATTCCGGTTGCGGAAGTCGTCCTGGAGATGCCGGTGGATGCGCGTCACCGCTTCCAGAATGCTCGGCGACTGCTCGGGCAAAATGCGCAGCAATTCCGCGGCGATCAAGGGATCGTTCATCTGCACACCGGGTTGTTCCGCGAGATACACTGCCATCGCGGGAGGATAGTCGGTCGGTATCATAAGATCCGCGGGAATATGGTAACGGATGGGCTTGGCGTGAATGGTATAGCTGTACTTCAGCTGGGCACGGCCTTGCACTCCCGTTGCCAGCCAGTCCGCCAGACGATTGAGCCCCTCATTGCGGTAAGCAATGGCGAAATCACCGGAAGCGTTGGTTTCCGTCAGTATGGTCTGACGGTCATCGGAACGGGGTAAAAAGGTGCTCAAGGCAATATCTTCCCCGTGACCGTCGACCTGCAAACTGATATCGACCTGGTAGTTTTCCGCCGGGACCAGAGCATCGAGCGTGTAGTCCAGGATGAACAACTTGTAGCTCATGATACCCAGTGGAACCAGCATCATGAGGCCCAGGATCAGCAGGTAGACTATGCGCCGTGGTTTATGTGAGTCAGGGCCGGACATCGCCTGTGCGCTCCAATAATATACACCAAGAGGCGTACAGGTGAATGATCCGGCCGTAAGTCCGCATATCCTCGCTACTCAACTAGGGGCAAAAGCCGTGGTTAACATCGACGACGTTGGCGCCGTCCAAATGGGCTTGGGCACTGGTCGCGGAAGTGGTACCCGGGTAATCGTTGATTACTAACTGCATCTGGGTTTTCTCCGCCGCGCAATTTCCGCTGCCCAGACCGGCAACACCGGCATCATGGTAGGTTTCACCGATACGAAACGCGGCATTATCGCGCAGGGTGCTGGTGCTATAGGTATCGATCACTTTCTGGTATTCACTGCGGGCGGTAGTCAGATCAGCCAGGTTCAACGTGGCGATACCGCGCTGGTGATAGGTCTTACCAAGGTAATGCTGGGCGTCATCGACGGAGCTGGAGCCGGGGTATACGGTGAGTACCTTGGCGAATTCCACCAATGCCGTGTCGTACAGGCCGACATTGCCGGGCAGTGCCGCGTCATTGTAGTAGGTACGGCCGATCTGAAACTGAGCGTTGTCAATAAAGGTGCTGGTGGGATACGTGGCAATCACCGTAGTGTAGTGGTCTCGCGCCAGGGCAAGGTTTGCCGAGGTATAGGGTTCCATCTTGTGGTAGCTGCGACCGATGTAGTATTGGGCCGAATCCAATGATGCTCCGCTTGGGTAGTTGGTCAATACCAGATTGAACGCCGTCAGCGCGTTATCCAACAAGGCATTAACGTCCGCCGCCGCGCCCGGGGGTACAGCCTTGCTCAGGTCGTCCGCTTCATTGTAATAAGTACGACCGATCTGAAACTGCGCATTGTCCAACCAGGTGCTGCCCGTATGGACCAGTACCGCATCATACTCGGTGCGGGCGGTGGCATAGTCCCCCAGCGCATGATGACTGCGGGCCAGGTAGTATTGGGCATCATCCACCTTGGGCGATGTCGGGTGATTGGTCAGGATATCCTGGAATTTTGTGATCGCCGTTCCCAGCTTGGCGCTATCGGGCGTCGTTGTAGCGTTGCCATCATCATAATATGTTTTGGCGATTTCATAGCGGGCATCTTCCAGGACGTTACTGGTGGGGTAGGTATCCAGCACGGTTTGATACTGAGTGCGCGCGGCGCTGTAATTGGCTTGTACATGCTCGGTCTTGCCATTCCAGAATACGGCGTCGTCAACCAACACACTACCGGGATAGTCGTTGATCACCGTATTAAACTCGCTCGTGGCGGCGCTATAGCTGGCATTCTGGTAAGCGATCTTGCCCTTTAGAAAGTGGGCATCATCGGCAGCAGGACCACTCGGATAGTCGAGCAGGATCTGGTCGAGGATGGCGTCCGCCTGCGCGTACTGCTTCTGGGCATAGAATGATTCGGCTTGGAGGTATAGCACTTCATCGGCACTGGCCGTGTTGCTGCTGCTACTACTGCCGCCACATCCGGGTAGCCAAAGCAGCAGGAACACCACTGCCAGAGTAATTGCCGGACCACTGATCCACCGGTATTTTGTCGATGTTTTAGATATATGCATGAAGAAAAACCTCGCAACGATTATTGAAAAATTCTATATTTGTCGAATTGCTATAACTATTGCGGAATATTTTTTTAATGCTTTACTGCTAAAAGTGGGAAATGCATCCCAAAATTTATAATTATTCCTTTAGAAAAAAAGTAAATATGCTAATAGACATTCCCGTGATTGACCTGCGGCAAAGCAAGTGACTGGATTAAAACTCTGCATAGACAAATAGTTAAAGGCTTTTCTTGAGCATCGTACCAATGCTGCTACGCGCAGGCCCAATTCTCCCAAGACCAATATGCTTCCTATGGGCAAAAGCCATGATTTGCATCCATGCTGTTGGCGCCATCCAAGTGTGTCTGGGCATTGGTGGCCGAAGTGGTCCCGGGAAAATTATCGATAACCAGCTGCATCTGGATCTTCTCCAATGCGCAGTTATTGACGCCCAGATCATTGTTGCCAGCGTCATGGTAGGTTTCGCCGATGCGCAACGCCGCATTATCGCGCAAAGTACTGTCCGGATAATCATCTATGAGTTTCTGGTACTCGGTGCGTCCCTGTTCAATATCGGCCGTATCCAGATTGGCGATGCCGCGCTTGTGGTAGCACTTGCCGATATACAGCTGAGCATCGTCCATGGAACTGGAGCCGGGGTAATTACTTATTACCTTGGCTAATTCCACCAGTGCCGTGGCAAACAGCGTGGCATCGGGAGTGGCAATGGCTTCGCTGTAATAGCTATGACCGAGCTGAAGTTGGGCGTTATCTGCGAAACTACTGGTAGCGTAATTCACGATCAGCGTCGTCAGATGCTCCCGTGCCTGCATAAAGTCCGGCGGCTCCATTTGCTGGTAGCTGCGGCCCAAATAGTACTGGGCGGTATCCGCTGAACTGCTGCCGGGATAACTGCTCAGCAGCAATTCGAAAGCACTGATGGCACTGGTGAGATTGCCGTTGATCTCCGCGGCGGTTCCGGGTGGTGTGGCGCCGGCGAGCGCGGCAGCTTGGTTATAGTAGGTGCGGCCAATCTGGTACTGTGCGTTGTCACGCCATGTGCTGGCCGGATAGTTATCCCACAGGATCTGATATTCGGCGCGGGCGCTGATGAAGTCGTTTAACTCGTGGTAGCTGCGCGCCAGAAAATATTGCGCATCATCGGCCTTGATGGAAGTGGCATGATTGATCAGGATATCCCTGAAACCATCGATTGCCAGATTGAGCATGGCGACATTGGGAGGAGTGACTCCGCCCTCATCAAAATAGGTTTTAGCCAGTTCATAGCGCGAGCTTTCCAGGTAACTGCCGTTCGGGTAGTCACTCAGTACCCGTTGATACTGGATGCGCGCGGCGTCGTAGTGGCCCTGGGCATGCTCGCTCTTGCCGATCCAGTAAACGGCGTTATCCACCAGATCGCTGTTCGGATACTGGGCGATAACAATTTCGAATTCGCCTATGGCGCCAATGAATTCATCGCGCCGGTAGGCGATCTTGCCTTTTAAATAGTGAGCGTCATCGATCACGGTGCCGGAGGCATACTCACGGACAATCGGTCCAGCGCAAGCTCGGCCTGGTCATATTGTTTCTGCGAGTACCATGCTTCGGCGTTGTTATAGAGCTGCTGATCGGGAGCGACTATTTCTGCACCGGGACCACTGCCGATAGTGTCTGTAACGTCATTGCCGCCGATCTGACTATTGCCCTGGCTAGCGCTGCCCTGATTCTTGCCACCGCCATCGTTACAAGCAGGCATCAGGGTTAACAGGAACACCACGAAAAACGCACAAAACAGCTTTCTATCCAACCGCATCATCGGCCAGGATGGGAGTAACACCATAGAATACTTCCATACGGTTTTAAAAGGTAAAAAGCGGTAGTTCTTGCGGAAAGGTGTCGTGCTGGATTCTTATTTTAAAGCTCGGGATCATCGCCCCGTTATGCTTAGGTGCCCATTGTAAACAAATATCATGGTTCTGGCCAATAATAATTTCTGAAAAAGGGGGCAGACCACGATTCCCGCTGTATAAGACATAGTCTGTCCCTGATTCCCGTTAATCGAAATCAACGCATACAAGCAGGTAACGCCCAAGGTAAAAACCTTACACGCTCCTCGATACCGGTCTCAAAAATTTCCAGGTGCGCGTACAATCCATTGATTGCTAGGCATTTTACGGCGATGGTTGCGTTTCGCTACGGGTTCTTTCAGAATGCACCTGTGACTGCGCAAGAGTCCGCAAACCATCGCCGGCGCGCAGGACTTTTTTCCAACACCCTATTTGTTTTACCATGAAAATTCTCGAATACACCGGCCTCGACACCTCGGGCGTCGGCAAGGCATACCGTAAGGTGACCGAGGCTATCGCGCGCGGCGATTTCCACGCGGCGCAGGTGAAGAAACTCAGCAACCTGAGCCACGGAAAATTTTATCGTGCGCGCCTCGACGGCGCCGATCGGCTGCTGTTTTCGCTGGTGCGGCATGGGGATGAAGTGTGCGCGCTGATGCTGGAGGTGATCGCCAACCACGATTACGACAAATCGCGGTTTCTGCGCGGCGCCGCCATCGACGACGACAAGCTGGCCGATATGGACGTGGCGGCCGCGGCACGGGAAGCCGAACCGCTGCGCTACCTGCACCCGGAGCGCACCACCGTACACCTGCTCGACAAGCCGATCTCCTTCGACGATGCGCAGGAGGCGGTGTATCGCGAAGCGGCGCCGCTGATCGTCGTGGGCAGCGCCGGCAGCGGCAAGACGGCGCTCACCCTGGAAATGCTCAAGCGCACCGAAGGCGAAGTGCTGTATGTCACGCACTCGGCCTTCCTTGCCCGCAACGCCCGGGATTTATACTACGCTCACGGTTTTGACCACCCCGGCCAGGAGGCCGTATTTCTGTCCTACCGCGAGTTCGCCGAGTCCATCCGCGTGCCGCCGGGACGCGAAGCCCATTGGCGCGACTATGCCGGCTGGTTCGCGCGCATGCGCCATGCTTTTAAGAGCATCGATGCCCACCAGTCCTTTGAAGAAATACGCGGCGTGATCGCCGCCGGCGCCGGCGGCGTGCTGACCCGGGAGGACTACCGGGCGCTGGGCGTGCGCCAGTCCATTTTCGGCGCCGACCAGCGTGATACGCTGTACGACCTGTTCGAAAAATATCGCGCCTGGCTGGCCGGGGCGGGGCTCTATGACCTCAACCTC
>JAHECY010000022.1 GCA_024641505.1 Gammaproteobacteria bacterium | reverse complement strand
GTTGCTTGCGCCAATATCAGCAAGCACCACAACGACACATGTACCGCACAGTACAAGAATTTCGGGAAACGACTTATCCCGTTGTTGTTGCTAACTATCACCATAAAGCGATAAACCCGGAAATTTCATTTCATTCATCACGTTATCGGTCAAATTCCACAAAAGATTGTTAAACAAGTATTCCGCATCTGCGTTTTGGACGAGCACCCCGGGGCTTACGTCCAACAATGTAAACAAGTGTATAAACAACCTTTGCATCTTCACCAATTCTTTACAGAACGCCGAAACACTGGCCATGAATCTCTCTATTTGTGGTCGCAACAGGTTATTGATGGGAAATAATACGAACACATGACTCAAAGATCAGACCAAGGAACGCCATTTGGAGTGGTTCGTCAACTGACCCTCGGCCATCAGATTGTACTGATCTTTGTACTATTTCTGTTCATAACAATATCCGTATTGGTAGTTTCTAATTATTATGAACGCCGAGATTTTTTGATTCGACATCTCCATACCCAAGGTGAAGAAACAGGAAATTCACTTGCCTCACAAGGCGCAACCTATTTCTCTTTAGATGACATGACATCATTGGAGCAGTTAGCAATTCATGCTGCTTCGGATGTCGACATGAAAAAAGTCCAAGTCATCAGCCATCAAGGTGTACTGGTCAGCGAAGTAATACGGGATGACCTGGGAAATATCAAAGTTGACTACCTTCGCCAACAGATCAGGACCCCGTCCGTGTTGGCTTATAGCGAAGAAATTACAGGTGAAAATTTCGTAACGTGGTCGCCCATGATGGGAAGTTCTCATCTGGGCTGGATTCGACTCGAGTATTCACTTGCCCGGATTGAAAAATCACTATCTTCGGCGTTACAGGAAGGTATCAGTAGCGGTCTATTCGTTCTGCTATTGATTCTTCTGACCACCCACTACTTTTTAAAGCCCAGGATATCCATTATTTCTGAAACCGCGCGCATTGCTCAATCCATGGGGAAATCCCCTTTCCCTCTGGTGCCGGTAAATTACTTATCACCCGAAATTCACTCGCTTACAATGGCGATTAATCGTGCATCTATCGAACTTTACCAGCAGAATTCCAAGATTCTGGAGGATCAAAAACATATCGAACTGCTTTTAAACTCCATACCGGTCGCTGTCTTTGGCGTCGATCTTGAAGGTGTTTGTATATTCCATAATCCGCAATGCACGAAAATATGCGGCCGTTTAGAGGACAGGCCTTATATTGGAAAGAAAATAATAGAGTTAATATTTCACCCGCCTTGCATCGATAACCTGCAAACCATAGAAAATAGCATTCAATTAGAGATCGAAATTTCGTCGCAACCGCAACACGGAGAGACAGTTTATTTCAAGATAGACGGAACCCAGGCCCCCTGCGAATATTGGTCCCATCCAATAATCAGGCACAATGAAATTATTGGACAGATAGTTTCGTTTGTGGATATTAGTGATCGCATTGCGGCCGAAGAACAAAAATCGTTCCTTGAACGACAGCTTCAGCACTCCCAGAAGATGCAAGCCATTGGGCAGTTGACAGGCGGCATCGCTCATGACTTCAATAATATTCTGGCGGCGATTATGGGTTATACAATTCTCGCTAAACAGCGCGCCGATACTCAAGCAGATGACAAACAGCAATCATATTTGGCGGAAATACTTGCCGGTTCCGAACGTGCTACCGGTTTGGTAAAGCAAATGCTGGCTTTTGGCCGTACCAGCGCCGGCTCTCCCGAAGCCCTCAGCCTGATTACTGCCATTCAGGATTGCGCCCGAATGATAAAACCGATAATTCCATCAAGCATAAATTTTCAAGTAGTGTCTGTAAATTCTCATATCAGCGTATTGGCCGACCCAATTCATTTACAACAGATACTCATGAACCTGTGTCTAAACGCCAGCGATGCGCTTCAAGGAAAAGGTCGTCTTGATGTTATTGCGGACTTGCGTGTCATTGCCAATGAACAATGTTCCGCATGCCATGCAGCGATAACTGGTGAATATGCGTCGATCAGATTCATTGACAATGGCAGCGGTATCGAGTCTCAGGTAATTGGCAAAATATTCGATCCGTTCTTTACCACCAAAGCGGCAGGTAAAGGCACCGGTATGGGTTTGTCCATGGTACATGGCCTGGTGCACAAGAATCATGGGCATATTAAAGTCCATTCCACACCCGGACACGGTACAGAGTTTGAGTTATTACTGCCGCTCAATCACGCGGTATTTACCAACCCAGTTGCCCCAAACGTTACTCACCCAATATCTACCAACGCCAAATATGCACATCAACAACCCCCGCATATCTTAGTAATTGACGATGAGGAATCAGTCGCCAAATTTCTCTACGAGTTATTGGCACTCAACGGCTACGCGACATCCATGGAAACCAGCAGCGTTGCAGCCTACGAGCGATTTATTGAAGAACCTGACTATTTTGATCTTGTGGTAACGGACCAGACCATGCCAAATTTATCCGGTTATGAACTGGCAGATAAATTTCTTAAGGTACGGCCTGATTTGCCCATTGTTCTGTGTACGGGTTACAGCGAACAAGTGTCCAGAGAAAGAGCGCTTGCTTTAGGCATTAAGAGCTACCACGAAAAACCCATCAACGTGCGACAATTTTGCGCCACCATAAGCAGTCTATTGACTGGTTGCCGTTAGTTTCCAGTTATCCCACGTCAATTGCTATCCTTACGCATCCGGCCCCATCTGCTATTTTCAGCAATGAATTTTAACCAGCAGCGTATTCTATACATTAATTAATTAATGGTTGAACACAACAACAGAACATAGTTTACAATTCGTAATAATCGCAATATTCGCAATTATCATATATGCTCGAGGTATTAACACGCGTTAATCACTTAATTATTTCTGGAAATGTATCGCCGTTTATTAGGAAAGTGTTGGCGCACCGCCATGAAACACCCATAACAAAAGGTAATATAATGTCCTCCAATGTAGCAGCTTCTCATGCTGATAAAGAAACCGCAGTACACTCAGGCAATACCCCAGAGCTCGGTGACATCCTTATACAATACTTGACGGACCTCGGCGTTGCCTATATTTTCGGCGTTCCCGGTGGCGCCATTGAACCTTTATACAATGCGTTGGCACGCAGTGAGCGCCGGCATGGCACCCGGGCGATCGTGGCGCGGCACGAGTGCGGTGCGGCGTTCATGGCGGATGGTTATTATCGGCGCACGGGAAAACTCGGCGTGTGTTGCGCCACTACCGGTCCAGGAGCCACCAACCTCATCACCGGTGCTGCTTCCGCCTACGAAAATCATATTCCGATGCTGGTCATTACCGCACAGACCAGTTTGCGCAACTTCGGCCGGGGTGCGCTGCAGGAGTCGTCGTGTACGGGCATTAATACCCTTGGAATGTTCCAACACTGCACGCGCTACAACAGCCTGGTGTCCAATATCGAACAATTCGAGCATAAGCTGGTATCCGCTCTCATATCCGCATTTGGGCCCGCACCCGGACCCGCACACTTAACCATCCCCCTTGACCTGTTACGCACCGCAAGCCCGGTGATGAAACCTTCTTACAACATCAACCACCTGCTTAATCAACCAAAAACCATGGATATGCCATCGGTCAACAAACTCGTTCAACGCATCATTACAGCGCGCAAACTGGTTTTCCTGGTAGGTGAGTCCTGCGCACCAATCGCCGGGCTGCTGCTGGCCCTGGCAAGTCGTTTGCAAGCCACTGTACTCACCACTCCCCATGGTAAAGGGTTCATTAACTCACAGCATCCGCAATACGGCGGTACCTTAGGGTTCGCCGGACACGATCACGCAAAAATGGCGCTATTGGATCCGCAACTTGATACGATAATCGCTGTTGGTACCAATCTTGGCGAATGGTCAACCAATGGCTGGGATCAGATTTTACTCAATGACAGATTGGTACACATCGATGACATCCGTCAGAATTTCACGCGTTCGCCAATGGCCGCGCTACATGTTTTCGGGGAATTAACGACAATTTTTGAGCATTTACTTGCCAATGTTGTTCCCCAGACGAAGGATGCCGTCGTCGTGCCCTTGGCCGTAAAACAATTCGCGGCCCAAAGTCAGCTCCAGGATCAATCGCAACTCCATTCATTTGGTGCAATCGTTGGCAATAAAGCGCCGATCAAACCCCAGTCACTAATGCGTGAATTACCACGGCTGTTACCTCCGGGCACGCGCTATCTGGTGGATTCCGGCAACAGCATGGCTTGGGCAGTGCATTACCTGCATCCTCACGATCGACGCCTGAGTCCACGCCGGGACCGGGAACCCGGGCTATTTTTCGGCGCCTTCGAATTCGCCTCCATGGGTTGGGCCATCGGCGCCGCCGTCGGCATGGCCCTGGGCGCGATTTCCGATACGGTGGTTTGCATTACCGGTGACGGTAGTCTGCTGATGAGCGGCCAGGAACTCAGTGTCGCCGTGCAGGAGCGCCTGCCCGTTATCTTCATCGTGCTGAATGATTCCGCCCTGGGCATGGTAAAGCACGGGCAACGATTGGCCGGAGCGGAAGCTATCGGCTATCGCTTACCGGTCGTGGATTTCAGTGCCTATGCGCGCGCCATGGGCGCGCATGCCCATACCATTCATTCTTTGTCCGACCTGCGCGCTCTGGACATGACAGCGATTTTGGAAAGAACCCTGCCAACACTTCTGGACGTATATATCGATACCGAAGAAGTACCACCGATCGGTACCCGCATGAAAATACTGGGTGACGCTGCAAGATGAAGTTTAGCGATGCGACAATTACTACGGCAATTTGGCAGGAGATTCCCGATACCGAAGATCCGATGCAAGCTGGCGTCTGTTATTGCGCCGGATATGATGTTTACCAGGATCTGTTGGGAAAAATCACCTGGATTGAATACCTTTTTCTGCTATTTCGGCGGGAATTGCCGTGCTCCCGGCAGCGCGCGTTATTGGAAGGCTTGGCGGTGGCACTTGCCAACCCCGGCCCCCGAGATCTTAGTGTGCGTGCCGCGATGAATGGTGGCGCCGGTGGCTCAACAGCGGCATCCTGTTTGATGGCCGCTCTGGCGGTAGCTGCGGGTTACCACGGAGGCGCACGGGATGTCTACCATGTAATGGTTGCATTCGAACACTGGGGCGATAATCTGGAACATTGGCGGACTTTTCTGACGGCGCCCCGGGATGACCCTCCGGACAGTTGGCCGGAAGTCAAGACTGCCCCTGGATTCATGGCAACTACAACAGTTTGCCCAGCCCCGATCAAGCACACTCTCGACTACCTCGCGGCAACATTTGGCGAAGGTAAGCTGGCGTGGTTGCGACGCCATCGTACAACACTGGAAAGCATTACCGGCTTGGCTCTGGCCCAAAGCGCCGTTGCCGCCGCCGCACTTGCGGATCTCGGATTTTCACCCGATGCGGGCGAAGCCCTGTTTTTGTTATTGCGTCTGCCCGGCGCCAGCGCCCACGCATTGGAACAAAGTGAACTGGGATGGCGTGCAATGCCTTTCCACGCCACGGGCATCCAACTCAGCAACGATCCGGGACTGCAACCCCGAAGCAGGCGAAAATCATGACCGTTACCCCACAACCTCCACCACAAGTCAGGGATGGCGAAGCAGTCTGGATTACCGACATGGGGGCTTGGTTCCCCGGTGAGCGGGTCGTGTTACGCGGAAGGGATCTTTTTACTGAGCTGCGTGATATGTCATGGATGGAGCTATTGCTGCTCGGCATCACTAACCGGCGTCATGACCCGCGACAGCTGCGGTTATTCAACGGTATTTGGGTCAT
This sequence comes from Gammaproteobacteria bacterium, assembly GCA_024641505.1. Taxonomy (GTDB): domain Bacteria; phylum Pseudomonadota; class Gammaproteobacteria; order SG8-11; family SG8-11; genus UBA6920. The sequence goes on along the minus strand of JAHECY010000022.1, from coordinate 40,344 downwards.
CGCCACGAGTTATCCGGACCCCCGCATCTGGAACAATGGCGTGTCGGCCCTGGCCGGCAGCGCTCGTTCCACAGCGAGTCTGGCGATTGCCGCCGCAACCGCGGTTTCCGAAGCGACAATCTATGGACACCGGCCGCTGACTGGTGCCATGCATTTATTGCGGCGGGTCGCGACCCAACAAGACGCGGGTTTGGCGTTACCGAAAATTCTACGTAATATCCTGCGCGAAGCCCGATGTCGCAAACAAGGACATCCCGGCGCAGGCAAGCAACGCGCCGTCGCCGTGTTCCCAGGATACGGTCGCCCGCTGGTGCGCCGGGACGAGCGTATCGACGTGTTGCTGGGACTGGCGCAAGAACTGGGATTTGGCGGCGGCAGGTATCTCTCCCTTGTTGCTGAAATCGAAAAAAATCTACCCGGATTAGGTCTGGAACTCGCTGCCAACGCGGGAATCTATATGGCGGCTCTGGCAGCGGACCAGCATATGAGTACACGGGAGTTTTGTCACTATGTCACCCTGTGTTTCAGTAGCGGATTTATGTGTTGCTATATCGACGCACTGAACCATGACCCGGGCTCGTTCTTTCCGATACCCTGCTCTGCCATAAACTACGTGGGCACATCTTCGCGCTCCTACAGAGGAAACCCTGTTTAATGGGTCAAGGCGGCAGACAATCTTGCCAGACGACAAATGCCTGTTCGCATCAGGCTGTTGAGAGTACACGCTGAGTCTTCGATAAACGATTACAGAAAATTTATAAACTGGTATTTGAGTCACTACGCATACTTTTCATACCCGTCAGAATGCGGCCACCTCGCGGCTGCATTTTATCGATCTAGAGTGAGTCTAATCACCTCCCCCAGGACCTGATGAATCAGACACAAGAACGCAACAGTTAAACATTGTTACAGCATCCATCGTCACGATTTATTAATGCGACTTTAAACGTTATTTAAATTTACAATATTTGAGTTCAGATTACTTCTGGGGAGACGACATCTCTCCTATAGAAATTGACGAATCAAGTGCAAGCTTCAATCAACAGATTGCTTACACATTACTTCGGGGCATGGTTATTCACTACATCACTTTACGAATTGTGACAGTGTCCCGACGAAATCGGCAATTTCGGCACCAGTCATCATTTTGCCTCCGATTTCCAGTTCGAAATGCCAGGCACCATGACTCAAACTTGAATTTTGATATTTTTCTTAGGAGATCCACCATGGCACGAGTATTGGTCATCGACGATGAAACCTCGATCCGGGAGATGCTGAGGGAAATGCTTGAACAGGATGGGCACAGTATTGTTGAAGCTTTCAATGGTGAGGAAGCGCTCAAACTGTACACCAACGACCCTTTTGACCTGGTTATCACAGATCTGGTAATGCCCAAGAAGAGTGGTATTGACCTGATTATGGAAATCAAGCATAAATTCCCTGAGAGCAGAATCATTGCGATTTCCGGTGGCGGTGGCATGACCGGTCGGTTCGATTATTTACCTATTGCTGAATTAGTAGGCGCCAACGCTATATTAAATAAACCATTTGGAATGCAGGACTTAAAAGATAAAGTAACCAGCATCTTATCCATCAATTAATTCAGATATCAAGCATGAAGAATTCTGGGGAAATCAGTGCAAGAGACTCCATTGACACCTCGTTAACGCCTTCCGGCGATCCTGCAAACTTTTCCATTAACGCTGTTGACGATGAAGTGCTGGGTATTGCCAAACTGTCGGTTGATGGTGGGTTTCTATATGCCAATAATAAACTTGTACAAATGTTGGGTTACTCGGCGAGTGAATTGCAGAATTTGAATATCGCCGGGTTAATGTCCGCGGCCGACCATCAGATGTTTTTGAGCAACATAAAGCGCCTGGTAGGTGGCCAATGTGCCTTTATCAGCACTGAAATAACCCTGAGCCACAGTCACAAGACTGAGGTAATCATACGAGTTACCATATCACCTCTATGGCTTCCAGGCAGCGATCAAGTACGCCAATTGTTCATGGTTGCCCAAGATACCTCTGAACAGAATAGACTGGAGAAAGTCTATCTCTCCCACCAGACTCGCAGTAATAATCTTCTGAATTGGTCCCGTACCCTGCAACAAGCCACGGACTACGATAACTTGCTGCACATGGTACGCGATGAAATGCGTACCAGTACCGGCTATGGAAATGTGTGGATTTATACATTTGATTACAATCGCTCAAAATATATTCAGATTTTATCGATTGGCAGCAATAATGAACACAATGTAAAAACGAATTTCACGACACTGAGGGTAGAGGGCGACAGATTTCTCGAAGAAATGGTCGCGAGCGAGGCACCCCTGATCATCGACGATGCCCGTACCGATCCGCGTACCAATAAAGAAATCGTTGAACAGCTGCAGAATCGTACCCTGATCATGATCCCCTTGTACTTTCTCGGTGAAAAACGAGGTTCGTTGGGTATAGGAACTTTTGGTGACGAGGGTTGTAAAATCCCCACCGAATCCGAGCTGGAATACATCGTCAGCATGACTGGCCACATTTCTGCGGCTATCGAACGCATAAAGTTTGTTGATGAAACGCGCAATAATCAAATAAAACAACTGGATCTGGAGAAAAAGCTGCAACAGTCGCAAAAGATGGAAGCGATTGGACAGCTTACTGGTGGTATTGCCCACGACTTCAATAATATTCTCGCTTCCATTATGGGATTTACCGAGCTGGCGGCTTTTACCGCGAATAGCACGGTCATCTCCATCGACAAGTTGAAAAATTATCTCAGTGAGGTGATGAACGCCGGTACGCGCGCACGTGATTTGATCGCCCAAATGCTGGCCTTCAGCCGTGGTGCCAACAGTGAATGGAGTATGATCGGCGTGGAAACGGTGATCAAGGAAACCATCAAAATGTTGCGTTCATCGCTACCTTCCAGTTTCCAAATCCATGCTGATCTCGAACAGAATATGCCGCACATCAAGAGTGATGTCGTCAAGCTCAACCAGATTTTCATGAATTTATGTATCAACGCGAAAGACGCCACCAACGGCACAGGTACGGTGATCATCAGCTCCCGGTTATTTTCGGCCAACAATCACGTGTGTAGTGCCTGCAGTCAGCATTTCACCGGGGAGTTTCTTGCTATCGACGTCAAAGATAACGGCAGCGGCATTCCAACGGATATAGTACACCGTGTATTCGATCCTTTTTTCACCACCAAGGAAGTCGGACGTGGCACCGGCATGGGCTTGTCCATGGTGCACGGCATTATGCATGAGCATCACGGACATATCTTGCTTAAAACATCCAGCGCCGAAGGCACTATGTTTACTCTGCTGTTCCCCTTGGCGCACAGCTTGAACTCTTCGGTATGTCCTGAAAATAATTTGCCGACGCAAGTCACTGCACGCGCATCCGCGTCGAAAAAACCGAGGATAATGGTGGTCGATGACGAGGTTTCCGTTGGTAAATTTCTGCGCGAGTTAATTCAAGAACACGGCTACGATGTCCATATCGAAACCAATAGCCAAGAAGCCCTGGCCGCCTTTCAGGACGCTCCAGGCGATTACGATCTGGTGATAACCGACCAAATAATGCCAGGCATATGCGGCATCGAACTGTTCGAAAACATAAGCAAAATCCGTCAGGATTGCCCGGTGATCATCTGTACCGGAAATAGCGACGTGGTTTCGGAATCCTACGCCCGAGAACTCGGTATCCAAGGTTACTGTACAAAACCGATCGAAACGAACCTGTTGATGGAACAAATCTCACGGCTTACCTCTTACACGTGAGATTTACCCTGGTGACCACTGGCAATATGTATCTTCACCCAGTTCTTTAGAAACATGAAGGCGGTACCTGGTGCACCCGCGACCTTTTCTTCCAGATTCAGCTTGACGCGTCCGGCAGCGGATAACAAATTGCAGTGATTCTTGATATAAGATTCGAAATTGGGGTAAGACAATATTTTTGTCTTGACCTCTTCCTTGGAAAAATGCACATTGAAGGTGTCGACGATAACACTGAACAGAATCGCCAAATTGTCGCTTTCAAGGTGGTCTTGGATGGCATCCTGGAACTCATTGATTAACGCAAACAACCGGTGGTGCTCCGCATCGGTTTTTTCATCCCCCGTGTTATAAGAATCGTTCCAGTGTAAGTGCTCCCCGGTATCATTATCATTCTTTTTAGCATCAGATGAGGTTTGAGTCACTCCAGATGTCATATTTTCAGGCCTCGCTGGCACAGTGTTAATAGTTACACTATCGGCGAAAAAGACGTTTTCTACATTTAAGAATAATAATTTAACCTCGCTGTTAACAAATTTTTCAGGTGCAAACTATTGTCAACGCTGTGCAATCTACGCCAGTCGAGACATGCGGCCTTGAGAGTCGGCCATGGTTAATCGGTGTACGGACATAAGCCCCCTAACCTCGTGTATTGTTCCTGCAGAGTGGAGGGTGATAGGCGCAGGAATTGCGTCATTCCTATACAATAGCTAATGAGAACAATTCCATTGTGAAATAATTTGTTACTTCTTTTATAATCAATTGAATCCGATATGGGTGGTGGCCAGGAATGGTTTGCCGATAACCCTGGATGAAACGAACGCCATGGAATAGTTCCAAACTCTGAACTCATCTTACGTTGATGGTCCGCGGAACAAAGGGCGCGAATTGGTGATATCTAACAGCGCTGATCGACGTATCGAGGCATTGAAAGGTAGTCACTTCATCATTGGCGAAGCCAAGGAGCAACTCACTGCGCCGGTAGGATTAATCGGTGGCATGTTTTTGGTTTATGTTCGACTATATGCGGTTGGGAGACGATGTTGAAACCTAAAAAACATAATAATAAAACTTACTTGACACCCAATGAGGTAGCCGATTTATTAATGGTCTCTCCCGCAACGGTGCGTCAATGGACCGTCAAAGGAGACCTCAGGTCTCTTACCACACCTGGAGGCCATCGTCGTTTTCTCTACCGCGACATCGAGCAGTTTGCTAAAAATCGCAATATGACTTTACCGCCGCTGGTCGATACCACCGCGGAAATCCGTATTTTAATCGTCGACAACGATCAGCAATTGGTGCGTTTCCTGGCCACTCTGTTGGAGACCAGATCTGAAAAAGTAAAGATAATTACCGCGCACGATGGTTTCGATGCCGGCCAGAAAGTGATGCAATTTAAACCACAAATTGTTTTATTAGATCTGATGATGCCGGGGTTGAGCGGTTTTGAAGTATGTCGTCATCTGCGGGACAATCCCCTGACGCAACACTGTAAAATAATCGCCATGACCGGTTACTACACGCCGGAAAATGTCGAGAGCATCCTGAAAGCCGGCGCCAATGCCTGCCTGTCAAAACCCATTGACAGCGACAGCTTGCTTAGCACCATAGGGATAGTAAATTAAATTACTTGCCACGCAATAATGGTTTAACTTCTAACATTCATGGCGCAGATCACTTTATTATTTCACGCTGTTAGCCTGCGGTGCGAATCAGGCATTTAATAAATTTTTAACCGTGTCTTTCAAGTGCGATATTTGAAAGGGTTTGCTAATAATGGCGCTCGCGCCTATCATCTGCGCCACCGGCAAATAATCAAAACGCCCCGTCATACCTCCGCCACCGGACATGGCTAATACTTTGCATTGTGGATTTACGCGTTTATATTCTATTATGAGATCTATTCCGCTTTTCTTTGGCATCACCAGATCCGTAATTACCAGATCGTATGCCACGGCACCTATCAATTTCAATGCATTCTCACCATCAGTCGCTTCCGTTATCTCATGACCGTCCTGTTCGAGTATTTCTCTCACCATAAATCGAATAGATACCTCATCGTCAACCACAAGCACGTGTGCCATAACTCTCCCTTCCTGCCTTTCCCTTGTCCGCCGCGAGACATTTCGTAGTCTCGGGACAAGCTAGGGTTTGAATCTTTTAATTCACGGTATCCCCGACAGCGATCAGTTCAGGGCAATTATGCGGTTATGCTGTATTATACGATTATTTCGCTTTTTCCGCTAATTTAAGCGATACCCGTAAAAGAAATTAGAACCTTATGTTTATTGTATCTTGTTATTTTTATTGCCATTATTTTGGCCAAAGGAAGCTGCTGGCACATCTCTGGCGGACATTTAAGGTGCGTGTCAGCCACGGCTGATCGTAACAATAGTCCAATTTGCAAGGGCGAGAATCCGAATTGAGGATCGAAAAGTGGCAGTGCCTGATAAATTTTCGGCTATTTCTGCAGGAGTCCCCACCTATGGATTGCCACTCACCCGAAATTTCCTGGAGTATCTGTGACCGCTGAGCGGTAATGTTGGGTAGGGGTCCATCAAACCTTTGTTATCGTCCGGACCATGGTGCGCGTTTGGAGAGAAAAATATTATTCTGCCATCCGAAAATAATTTTGCCGGGATATCGATGGCTGAACTTAGCCTAGTCTTCCAGGTGTACCGTTTGCATATCTGTCGAGTGCAATATTTCGGCTATTTCCAACCTGAACTTGCCGAAATTAAACGGCTTTGAGACATACAAATCGGCACCCGCCTGCATGCCAGCCTCGACATCTCTTTCCGAGGCGTAAGCTGAAATCAATATAATGGGTAAAAAGCGTGTCTTTTTACTGGCGCGTAACCTTCGACAGACCTCGATTCCATCCATCTCCGGCATTGCAACATCCAGCAACACAAGATCCGGTATCAATTGATCAATACTTTCCAGACATTCCTTGCCATTGTCGATGGTGCGAATAATATATTCGTCTTTCAGCATTTCCTCGTACACACACTGATTCACAGGTTCATCATCGGCAATCAATATATATTTCATTATCAAAACTTCCGCCTGTTCGACAATAGTTCAATATGCTCTCCACGCAGGAAATGCTAGCCATCAATGGCGCTGGGTTCACAACTGTTTATAAGTTTTCTAAGCGTGTCCAAGCGGAATGGTTTGGTTAGAATGCCATCCGCACCACTATCAACGACTTGTTGTTCTATATCGACTTCCTGGTGACCGGTGAGAAAAATCACCTTCGGTCTGTTGGCTTTTTCGATTTCACTGAATGTCTTCAGCACTTTAAATCCACTGAGTTCCGGCATATTGACATCCAGTAATACCACATTGAAGTCTTTTTCCCTGTAGATATTGATGGCCTCGTGGGGATCCGTGGTCATATCAATTTCCACATTTCCGGCCAAAACAAGCATTTCCGACAAGAGGTTCACTATTGTCGCATCGTCATCAACAACCAGTACTTTGACTTTTTGCATGTTACCAAAATCTGCCTTGTAATACGTAATCCACATCCCATCAGACATGAATAGTTATCGCCGTCCTGACTTGAAATTGACTTCCGTTACACTGGTGCCACTGCACGGTACCCGAATAAAACCTGGACATACTACTGACGACTAATTTCCACCAGGTATCGATTTAACGAGCACTACAGTATCCAAGTCAACAAACCACGCACCATTTACCCAATGGTACAGCGGCTATATTTATCTGAAGTACAATTATAAAGTGTGAATTTTTGTCATTCCCTGCATTACTCCATGTGTTGATCGAGGAATTGGGCTTGCCATCGCCTCTGCAATCATTTCGCTTTCCGATTGTCATCAGACACATTGCCATTGATACAATAATTTGCACAATCTTCGCTTGCTGTTGCCGATAAAGCCATGGTAAACCGGACCGGTTGAGCAACTATTGTGTTGTCCAGGACACGTTGCCCATGTCATTTCTGGTTAAATGGAGACTAGCATGCCCCCACGAACTGACATAAACCAAGAAACCAACAGCCTCTTGTTCGAGAACGGCGTGGCCGATCCGATGAACAAAGCCAATACTCGCGTATCAGACAGTTCCGGTACATGGAAATTGCTGGTAATCGACGATGACGAAATGATTCACCGTTTAACCGATGCGGTATTGGAAGATTTCACATTCCATGACAAGAAGCTGAATATTATTCATGGTTACTCCGGCGACGAGGCTTGCCGATTGATGGAGGAACATCCCGATACCGCTGTTATCCTGCTCGATGTCGTCATGGAAACCGATAATGCCGGCTTCGAAGTAGTGCAATATATCCGTAAAAAACTTCGTAATCATCAGGTACGAATTATTTTACGTACCGGGCAACCCGGCAACAAGTCAGAAACCGAAATCGTTTCCCAATATGAAATCAACGACTACCGTGAAAAATCTGACTTAACGTCGGGAAAGTTGCACTCTTCCTTGATCATTTCGCTGCGTGCTTTTCAGGACATGAAAGCAATTCAAGCCTTGGCAAAAGACGGTAACTCCATCGATAGCTTACTGCGGGAAACGACCGAGCAAATGCGCAGTACAAAAGAAATTATTAAAAATGACTTCCATCGGGTTTCAGCCAATACGCAATCCACGGGCTTTGACTCAAATACGTTTCTTGAGGTGATCAATAAATCAGAGTTCATCATTTACATAAAGGATTTGTCTGCCTGCTATCGATTGGTTAATCGAAAATTCGAGGAGTTTTTTGCCATACAATGTTCCAATATCATCGGCAAGAGGGATCAAGACTTTCTGCCTGCCCCCTTGGCGGAACAAATCATGAAAAGTGACATGCGGGTATTGTCAGCATCGACTCGTGCACAGCAGGAAGAGATCATCCATTTCAACGAGATTTATCATCGATTTTATGTGTTGAAGTTTCCACTTTACGACTCGTCGGGAAATTTCTCCGCTATTTGTGGCGTTGCTGCGGAGATATTGCACGAAGTAACAATATGACGATAGTCAATCATATTGATTCGTCAAGAATGATTTATTAAATCCACGACGACTTTTATTGCTTTTAACTCAAACCGGGGAATCAATTTCATTATGTCGAACGTACCCGCATCATACCAGCGATTTGTATCATGATCAGTCAATACCGTGCACGAACAGGTCTGGTTGTTCTCAGCTTACTGGTAACGTTTTTCGCACTGGCAGCATGTGAAACCTCCACCGGGCCACAGGCAACTGCCGGTGACACGCTTAGGATCGGCATAGTTCCCCATCAAAATCGGGATATGATGCGGAAAAATTTCGCGGCGCTAATGACCTACATCGAAGCGTCTACAGGCCGGAAAACGGATCTAATTATTCCCGACGACTACAGGCAACTGCTTAACTTGTTTATCGAAAAAAAAATTGATCTCGCATTATTTGGCGGCGTGACCTTTGTCCTGGCGCATTCCAAAGCGAATGCAATCCCGGTGGTATCGCGCGATGTGGACATCGCGTTTCACTCTGTTGTTATCACCAACAGTCATAGTGACGTAGCTTCGCTTTCGGATCTTAGAGGAAAATCATTCAGCTTTGGCTCGGAGCTGTCGACGTCAGGCCATCTTATGCCACGATATTTCTTTCAGCAGGCAGGTATTGATCCGGAATCGTTCTTCTCGGCTGTTACGTATTCCGGAGCCCACGACAAAACCGTGCTTAAAGTGCACAACGGCGAGATTTTCGCCGGCGCCGTAAATCAGGATATTTTAAAAGACATGATCACTGATGGTCGTATACCCGCCAGGGACATCAAGGTTATTTGGGAATCTCCTCCTTTTGCCGATTATGTATGGGCAATGCAGGAACAGATATTTGAAAAATATGGAGCTATGGTTCGTGATGCCTTTATGGATCTGTCGAAAGACAAGGCACAGGATAAATTAATACTTGAATCTTTGAACGCGAACTACTTTGTTCCCGGCAGTTTAGAAGATTTTCAGCATCTGTCAGATATCATGAAACAACGCAAAATGATCGATTGACTGTATACCATATGGCTAGTAACACAAAAAATATTGGCTATTCGGTTCTAACTTACGTCTATTTTCTTATTGGCGCAGAGACCATTAATGTGTTCATTCTCCTGGGAATTCTGAATTTCCAGAGCGAACAACATGCGGAACTGGTATCGGAAATGGATAACTACCACATGAAGGTGGATGTCTACATACTGAGAATACGGAATGACCTTTACGCAACGTATCTGTGGTTCAGTGAGCAAAACAACACTATCCAACGCGGCAGTACCGGCGAAATTCACAGCGATATCATTGTGCAACAAAATAACAAAGTTACCAGCCTTATTTATGATCTTGACACACAGCTTGACAATATCTATCGGCTTGACAATATCTATCAAGAAGACCCATATCTGAAATCTCAACGGCGCCTGAAGGAAAATCAACTCCAATTAAAAAAAGCAATTGCCGGACTCCCGTCAAACACCATCATTGATCATGAGATATTCTCGGCCACGCTGGAGCCTATGTCAATCACACTCCATCAATTGCAGCGCCTTCATGAAAATGAATACCAAGAGCTTGAAGTGTTCGCGCAAAAGCAGCAGGCACGCAATACCAGACTGGTAATAGCATTCGTCGGCGCGATGCTCACTTTCGGCTTCGTCATCGGTGCGATAATCGTCAGGAAAATAAGCACAATAATGGCGAAACAAAGCAGGATAAACCAGGAACTCAAAGACAGCGAGGAACGGGTAAATTTGCTATTGAATTCCACCGAGGAGGGAATCATCGGCATCGATGCCAATGGCAACTGCACTTTCGTCAACCCTTCCAGTCTCGCCATACTGGATTATGAAGATGCCGGCGCGTTACTTGGCAATAACATCGGTCGCATGATTATGGGCAAGCATATCGGGGACCGGAATTGCGCGAATTGTTTTGAGGCGCATTCCAGTGATGGGATGTTTCAACGCCGTGACGGCTCCCTGATTCCCGTTGAATATTGGTCACGTGCCATCGTGCGCGATGGCGTCACCATCGGTAAGGTAATCTCCTACCTGGACATTAGTGAACGCAAGCAACGAGAAAAAGACATTAAGGAACTCAATGAGCAATTGGAGCAACGGGTTGAATCCCGCACTGTTGAATTGCGGAAGAGTAATGAAAAGTTAGTGGAATCATTGGAGTTACTGAATAAAACCCGAGACCAATTGGTGCAGTCGGAAAAAATGGCCGCATTAGGGGAGCTCGTGGCGGGTGTCGCACATGAAATAAACACGCCTCTGGGTATCGGCGTCACGGCGATATCCCATTTTAAAGACAACCTCGACATCTATCAACAGCGTTACGATAGCGGTCAGCTCACGCGCATGGATTTTGAGTCCATGCTAAAAAGATCGACCGAGTCCGCCGGAATTATCCTGTCAAACCTGCTTCGAGCGGCTGATTTAATCCGCAGTTTCAAAAAAGTGGCGGTAGACCAAACCAGCGAACAACAACGCGAATTTGACCTGAAACAATACATTCGCGATGTGTTGCTCAGCTTGCAGCCAAAATTAAAAAAGACCCTGATTACTGTTGATTTAATCGGCTCTGACGGCCTCATGATCGACAGCTACCCGGGCGCTATCTCGCAAGTAATCTCCAATCTGGTCATGAATTCCCTCATCCACGGTTTCGAAGAAATCGCAGAAGGTAATATTACGATTGAACTCCAGGAAGCCAATGGAGAAGTAACATTGATTTATACTGACAACGGAAAAGGCATGACGCCTATCCAGGTCGAAAAAGTCTTTAACCCATTTTTTACCTCAAAACGCGGCCGTGGTGGCACCGGATTAGGCATGCATATCGTGTTTAACTTGGTAAATCAAACATTGTGCGGTAATATTGCAGCGGAAAGCACGGAAGGTCATGGCGTCCAATTTACCATCCGCATCCCGACGCGGATCGTGCACTTTCAAAAAGCCGATAATTTCTGATCGTCAGCCGCAGTAGACTTTCATGGTCACACTGTTAATGCGCTTTGGCACGATCGATTCGATACCTATATGCTAATCGCACGAACCCCTTTTTAACATCATATTACGAAAGGAATACGCCCCGTGCAATTGAGGTTGGTATGAAATTCGCTAGACGTTGGTCTGGACAATTGTCACCATGCCTTCGCCTACTCTCACCACATACTGGACCGCCAAATGAATTATATGTCTTGCGTTTGGGTTGTATTTTTCTGCGTCTTGGGTCCCACCACGGCCATTGCGGATAACCGCTTACCCCAATCCCTTGCTGCCGCCATCCAGAACAATGGTTTCAAAGACGATGGCATAGGTATTTACATACAAGATGTCGCCTCCGGCAAACCGTTGGTAACTTTCAATGCAGACCGCTTTTTCAATCCCGCGTCAGTAATAAAACTGGTTACCACGTCCGCTGCCCTGGACCGGCTGGGCGTGGGATATCAATGGAGCACGGAGGTCTCTTACACGGGGACGATCGAAGGTGACACGTTAAAAGGCGATTTGTATTTTCACGGGAACGGCGATCCTTACCTGACACCCGAACGTTTCTGGTTGTTGCTGAACCGCGTCGCGATCTTCGGTATCCGCCATATATCGGGTAACGTGATCTTCGATGACAGTTATTTTAAACCCGACCCGATCGACTATGGCGCTTTCGACGGTCAGCCATATCGCAGCTACAATGTGGGTCCTAATGCGATATTGGTGGGTTTTCAGGCGACGGAGTTTCATCTGTCCATTGACTATTTTCGGGCCGAATCCGAATTGCATATCACGCCGTTTCCCGATTCTCCTCGCATGCGCATCGTTAACAACATCAAGTTGATCGATGGTGGCTGCGGACCTTGGCAAAAGCGGGTGAATCTGGATTCGCGTCTGGTGGCCGAAATGCTGCAAGTGACATTCAGCGGACAATACGCGCGTGATTGCGACAAGAAGACACTGTATCGTCGGGTTATGGATACCGATGACCACTTCCGGCATTTTCTGCTGCCATTGTGGCAACAGTTGGGAGGCAGCGTAGAGGGAAGCGTTCATCAAGGAACCGTGCCGGCGGGTGCCCATGAATTTCTGGCCGACCCTTCCATTTCACTGGCGGAAGCCGTGCGTTTTATCAACAAATTCAGCAACAATGTGATGACCCGTCAGCTTTTATTGTCATTGGGTGCGCGTAGTTCAGGACCGCCGGGAACGACGGCCAAGGGCCTGATCGCAATCAAGAAATGGTTGGCCGAGAAACAACTTGATGACCCCGCTTTGCAACTGGATAATGGCGCGGGTTTGTCCCGGGATACCCGTATCAGCCCTGCCCTGCTGGGCCGTTTGTTATATTACAACTTCCAGCAAGCGTATATGCCGGAGTTCATGGCATCGTTACCGGTCACCGGTTACGATGGCACAATGGCTCATCGCTTTGAAAATGAACCTGTCATTGGACACGCACACATCAAAACCGGACTGCTGGATTTTGTGCAAACCATGGCGGGCTACGTAACTACTGCGTCAGGAAAACGTTATGTCGTGGTGTTGCTGCATAACGACCCCAAGGCCCATACCAAGGCCGGTGAACGACTGCAAGACGAGGTGATCCGATGGGTTTATCATTTGTGAACACATGCCTCGCAGCATTCGCCGGTTAACGACCGGCACATCACATTGCGATTGAATTGCGAAATTCCGGGCGACGATCAGCGTACTTTGTTCCACCATGCGCAAGCTTGCGGATCGGGTTATGCACGAACTGCACGCACCACAATATGGTACATATTGGCAATGGCAGTGCCCGTAATGTTATCCACGCAGAGTCCCACGCTATGAAGGAACGTCCATACCCAATCTACATGTTCGTACGTATCGGTAACTGATCATTGATGCTCCATTGTCGGCACCATTAAGGTATACTGGGTGCGGAATTCTCCACCAATGGTAATCGAGGCAGTCTATGTCCATACGCGTTGCGGTTCGGCATAAAACCATCTACGACTATGACAAACCGGTGTCTCTGACTCCGCATCTGATTCGTTTGCGCCCCGCGGCGCACTGCCGCACACCGATTCATAGCTACAGTTTGCAAGTCTTTCCGAGCAAGCATTTTGTAAACTGGCAGCAGGACCCGTTCGGTAATTTCGTCGCCCGCTATGTATTCCCGGAAAAGATACGGCAACTCACCATCGATGTGGAACTGATTGCGGAAATGACCGTGATTAATCCCTTCGATTTTTTTGTCGAAGATTATGCCCATTCCTGGCCTTTTAGTTACAGCCCTGAGCTGGCCCAGGAACTCGCGCCCTATTTACACATCCATGAGAACGGACCGCGATTGCAGGACTATGTGGCCACCGTATCCCGCACCCATCAGGATATCGTATCCTTTCTGGTGGCGCTGAATCAGCGTTTACAGCAGCAAATTGCTTACAATGTACGCATGGAACCCGGGGTGCAGAGTTGCGAACAAACCCTGCAACAAGCCAGCGGTTCCTGCCGCGACAGCGCCTGGTTGCTGGTGCAGATTTTGCGGCATTTGAAGCTGGCGGCACGCTTCGTATCCGGCTATCTCATTCAACTCAAGTCAGATCAAAAATCTCTGGACGGCCCTTCGGGTGCAGTAGAGGATTTTACCGACCTCCATGCCTGGGCCGAAGTCTTTGTGCCCGGTGCCGGCTGGCTGGGATTGGACCCGACCTCCGGATTATTTGCCGGGGAAGGACATATTCCGCTAGCCTGTGCCCCGGAGCCGTCATCCGCAGCTCCGGTCACCGGCTCGGTGGAACCCGGTAAAACCATTTTTCATTTTGAAAATAAAGTTGTCCGCATTCACGAAGACCCGCGTGTCACCAAACCTTATACGGAGACCCAGTGGCAGGCGATTGATATCCTTGGTGATCACGTGGATGAAGCCCTGCTGGCCCAGGACGTGCGCTTGACCCAAGGCGGTGAACCGACCTTCGTTTCCATCGATGACCTAGACAGCGCGCAGTGGAATACCCAGGCATTGGGCGCCCACAAGGCGAGCCTGTCCCGGGAACTGCTGCAAAGACTTTCCCAGAAATTCGCTCCCCAGGGCCTGTTGCACCATGGCCAGGGCAAGTGGTACCCCGGCGAAGAACTGCCCCGCTGGGCGTATAACTGCTATTTCCGACGCGATGGCCAATCCCTTTGGCATGACAAGGAATTATTGGCGCCGGCACAGGCTGCCGACTATGGGATTGCGGAAGCACGCCGTTTTGCCCAGCGACTGGTCCGTACCCTGGGTCTGGACGAAACCATGATCGCGCCAGCGTACGAAGATAGCGTCTACTACCTGCTACAAGAAGACGCCATGCCGGAAGATATCGATCCCCGACAAGCGGATGTTAAAGATCCACTGGCCCGGCGGCGCCTCGCCCGACTGCTCGACCGTGGCCTGAATACGGTAAGCGGTTACGCCATCCCTCTGGGTTGGTCCAGTGACAAACAAGGCTGGTATTCCGCCCTGTGGCCGCTGCGTCGGGGAAAACTGGTGCTGCTGCCCGGTGATTCGCCCATTGGATATCGATTGCCGCTGGACTCCCTGCCCTGGAAACTGCGCGACAAACGCAATCAACCCGAACGGGACAGTTTCGAAGACCTGCAACCGCTGGTTTCCGCCACCGAAATTGCCAAACGTTATTCACTGTTGGCAGCGCCCTCGCCGGCATCCCAGCAGCTCCAGCAACATGGAACTGTGGATGATGATGCGGACGATGAAATTCCCCATACCGCCCTGTGTATCCAACCGCGAGAAGGGCGCTTGTGGATCTTCCTGCCGCCCATCACCCATCTGGAACAGTGGACCGAGTTACTGGGCGCTTTGGAGTTGACGGCCCGGGAGTGCAAACTGGCCATCGATCTGGAGGGCTATGAACCACCCGCCGATCCCCGGCTGAATAAACTGGCGGTGACACCGGATCCCGGTGTTATCGAAGTGAATATTCACCCGGCCGCCAGTTGGCCGGAGCTGGTCGAAAATACCCGTGTGCTCTATGAAACCGCGCGCATTACCCGTCTGGGCACCGAGAAATTCATGCTGGACGGCCGCCATACCGGTACCGGCGGTGGTAATCATGTCACTCTGGGCGCCACCCGTCCGGCTGACAGTCCGTTCCTGCGTCGACCTGATCTGCTGGCCAGCCTGGTGTTGTACTGGCAACATCACCCCGCGTTATCCTACTTGTTTTCCGGCATGTTCATCGGTCCCACCTCGCAAGCACCCCGGGTGGATGAGGCGCGTGACGACGCCCTGTATGAATTGGAAATCGCGGTGCAACAATTAAGCCCAGGCGAAGTTACCGAACCTTGGCTGGTAGACCGACTGTTCCGTAATATCCTGGTTGATATTACCGGTAACACCCATCGCGCAGAATTCTGTATTGATAAGCTATACAGTCCCACGGGTCCCACCGGTCGCCTGGGATTACTGGAATTTCGTGCGTTTGAGATGCCGCCCCACTGGCAAATGAGTGCCGTACAAATGTTATTGCTGCGCGCCCTGGTTGCCAATTTCTGGAACCAGCCTTTTCGATCCCGTCCCGTGCGTTGGGGTACCACGCTCCATGATCGGTTCATGCTGCCGCACTATCTGCAAACGGATTTACAACTGGTGCTTGATGATCTGGCCGCCGCCGGGTTTCGTTTCGATAGCGCCTGGTTCGCTCCGTTTTTCGAATTCCGCTTTCCCCATTATGGCGTGGTCCAGCGACAGGGTATGGAACTGGCCTTGCACGGCGCCATTGAGCCGTGGCACGTACTGGGTGAAGAAGTGACCTCGCAGGGCACCGCCCGGTTCGTGGACTCCGCCGTCGAGCGTCTGCAGGTAAAGGTGACTCGATTTAACGCAGATCGTTACTGTGTAACCTGCAACGGTCGACGGCTGCCTTTGCAGGAAGCCGGTGTCACGGGAGAATTCGTGGCCGGTGTCCGGTTCAAGGCGTGGCAGCCCACCTTTGGCTTGCATCCACGCTTACCGGCGGATGGCCCCCTGATCTTTGACATTGTCGATCTTGCCAACGGTAAAAGTATCGGTGGTTGCACTTATCATGTGGCCCATCCCAGTGGCCGCAACTATGAGCATCTGCCGGTCAATGCCAATGAAGCCGAGGCGCGCCGTATTGCCCGCTTCTGGGATCATGGGCACACTGCCGGTGACTTGCGACCGGCCGCTGAACCGGTCAACCCATTCTTTCCCTGTACCCTGGATTTGCGTTATCGCCCGGGATGATCGGACATTGGTCAACTGTCCGCCGGCCGGTAATCGTGAATGGTATCGTTAACAAAATGCAGCTTTGCCACGATACCGGGCGTAACCACGAACGGGTAAGCATCCGCCAATCCCAGGCAACGATTCAGTTCATTGAGGGTTGCGGCCAACAGGTCCCAGTGTCTCAATTGCTCATCGAAGCTGACCTGTCCCGGTAATGTGGTAATCACCCCCCGGACAGCGGCGGTTTCCAGGGCGTCCTGCACATGCAGATAATGGGCAAAAGTCTCCGCCCAGTCTTCCCAGGGATGGGATGTGGCGTAAGCACTGATGAACTGGCGCTCCCAGCCCGCCAACGGGCCATGACGATAATAATTCTTCAGTGCCTTGTCGTAGGACTGGCTGGGATCGCCGAACAGTTCAGTGAAACGCGTATACTCCTGCACCAGTAATTCGTAGTAATAGTGTCCGGCCTCGTGGCGAAAATGTCCCAGTATGGTGCGATAGCGCTCGCTGCTCATTTCTTTTTGCCAAACTCGTTGCATTTCGTCGGCTTCGAGGATATTAAGGGTAATAATGCCGTTGTGATGACCAGTGCCGATAAATTCCTCGGTAATCTCCGGATTGGAACGCTGATCTTCCAGAAAATCGAACTTGAGTCCCTTGGGATAGCCGGTGACCGGCGCATCCAGCGGCAGGCGCAGAGACAACAAGCCATAGACAAGACGGCGTTTCGCCTGCTCGATACTGATCCAGCGCTGCAGATTGCCTGGTCGGGAAATATCGGGAATGGTGCGATTCAGGCGACAGGCAAGACAAAAGAACTGGTTTTCATCGCTGTCCACAATGCCGTTACAGACACCATATTCCAGGCGATTGCCGCAAAACTGGTAGTATCTGCCATCAATACCGTCCTGCCATCGGCCATCGGGCAACGCATCCACCGTCACCATGCGGGCGCGAGCGTAATCGTAGCCCAGGCTGCGACTGCAGACGGTGCAATAGGTATTTTCAAAATACACTTCCTGGCCGCAACTGCAGTAAAGTCGTTTCATCGCACCAGACCTGTCAGGAGGCGAGTTGATCGGTCGGAAACGTGCTTGACGCCAGCGCGTAGTGGGGCGTCATCGACGCATACCAACACCTGCGGCCATTGCCGATGCCCCACGCCGACAGGCGCAGGAATTCGCCACCAGTCAATGGTTGAAAAAGCCGGTAATTTGGTGTTTAGCGTATCCATAGGCCGATATCTGTGCTTTCCGTTACGCGTAGCCAATCGAGAGGGTACGTTTATAATGCGCCGAATATGGCACTGCCATCGCCTTTCGCGTAATTATAACACTGTCGGCAATAGCTGATATCCCTGTTTTTGCCATGATGTGTGCGGACAACTTACCGTCAATAACCCGATACCCTTAAAACCTGCTACCGGGGGCATCCGACCTTGGGCGGTTCACAAATCCGTTTACCGGCCCAGTTACCGGGTTAACACGTCTTTTAATCGGCACGCTTTATCCGGAGAAATCTCCGCCGCCATGGCCAAGAACAATTCCGCCGTGGCCAGCGCGTCACTGAGCGCTTGATGTGCCTGGTACCGTGGTAAATGATAACGCGCGCGTAAATTAAACAAGCGCAGGTCACCGGATTTTATCGGTTCGTTGCGTCGCTCGAAGCTGCGCCTGGCAAGCGCCTGGGTATCGATGGTCGGCACGAGAAACGGCGCATGATAGGCGTCCTGACAGGCGCGTTCCAGGAAACGCTGTTCCAGCGAGGCATTGTGTGCCAGCAGGATTCTGCCAGCCAACGCATTCAACAGCACCGGCAGCACGGACGCCAGTGGCTGGCCTCGGGCCGACTGGTCGTCGGTGATGCCATGGATCACCACGGTTTCCTCCGGCAGGCGGCGCGCGCTGCGCACATAGACTTGCCAGGCGCTGTTCAGTTTGATACTCATACCACTGATCAATACCAGTCCGATGCTCAAGATTGCATCCCGCTCGGGATCCAGCCCCGTGGTTTCCATGTCCAGAGCGACGATCTCCACCTCCTGACAGGAAGTTTTACTCCGCGGTAAAGGCGCTGACAGAAAATCCCGCATTACCCCCGACGTCACCTTGCGCAATGCGACGCGGCGCAGATATTCCTGGCTGAACAGTCGTCGCCACATGCGCTAGCGGAAACGCGCCAACTGGTAGCGGTTATCCAGGGCCTCCTGCATATCCTTGATTACCGCGAACGCATCCTTGAGATGGGTGCGTTCCAGTTCCGACAACTCACCGGGAGACACATAATTGTCTATGGTACGTCCCTGCCGGATCTGTTGTGCCTGATGCTGCAGGCGTATCGTGGCAATATATTCGAATGCATCGACCAGGTTTTCGCCCATCTCTTTACTCACGGCGCCGGAACGGGCGGCATTGCGCAGACGATCCACCGTGCCCACCGCGGTCAACCCGTCCGACAGCGCGAATACCCGTGCCAGGTCGGTGATGGGGATGATACCGCGGTGTTTGATATCAAAGGTATCATTATGCTTGCCGTCATGGATCAAGACGAAATTCCTGAAAAAACCCAGTGGCGGACGACGGCTCAGCGCATTGGCTGCCATGTAAGCGATGAAAATACGGTTGCCTCGGGTTTTTCGCAGGACTTCCTGCTTCAAGCCATCGAGTAGCGACGCGTCGCCATAGATGGTGCGCAAGTCGAAAAATATGCAGGCCAGCATCAATGCCTTGGGTTCCGGCTGGTCGATCCATGCATGAAAATACTGGCGCCACTTGCGTAACGGTTGCCGCCATTGCCCGTTGGTGGCCATGGCATTGCCCGGGCAATAGCTATAACCACAAGCGCTTAGACCATCGCTGACTCGTTTGGCCAGCGTGCTAAAATAGGTTTCATGCGCGGGTGCCACGGAATCCGCCAGAATCAACGCATTGTCCTGGTCCGAATGCGAGGTTTGCTCATGTCGGGCCTGGGAACCACCGGCCACCCAGGCGTAGGGTACCGGTGGTGCGCCGAGCTCGACTTCCGCCAGCGCCAGCAGCTTACAGGTAATTGCATCGGTAATACTCGATACCGCATCCCCGACATGAAAGGCACTGGCACTGGCATTTGACAATTGCAGTTGCAACTCGGGCAAGGTACGGCTGGTACGCACAAGGTCGTCCAACGTTGCCGCTTTTCGGATATCGGAGGCAAGAAAAGCCGCATTGATGCTCTGGTGACGCGCCAAGTCGCTGGAGGTAACAATGCCGACGAGTTTATCCCCATCCATTACCGGTAAATGATACACCTGCAATTGAGTCATGATCATGAGCGCCTCGAACAGACTGGCATGACGATCGATGGTGGTTACTTTGGGTTTCACGATGCTGGTGACAGGCGCATCGGCAGGTACCCCCTCGACGATGCAGCGTTTGCGCAGAGTGCTGTCGGTCAGCAGGCCCACCAGTTTGTCGCCTTCCATGATCATGATGGAGGATATTTTGTTCTCGGTCATGGCCTGCGCGGCCTGTTTGATATTGCTGCCGGCAGCGATGGTGACCGGAGCGCGTTTGACGATATTCATTACTTTGGTGCCCATCACCGACACGTCCTGCATATAGGCTCGGTTGATGGTGCTGACCGCATGCTTGAGGCGCTCGTTCAGGGAACGGCTGAAGTGCCTGCTGAAGTCTTCATTGTTCTGCCGCAGTTGCTGCAATTTTTCACAGTCCAGCAAATAAAGCAGCGTATCCTCGCTGCCGAGCGCATGCCAGTCCTCGGGAATATCCATCAATCGGCAATCGGAACTGTAAAAATCCCCCTCCCCCAGTTTTTCACACAAATTGCCATCACTACCGCGAAATTCGATGGCGCCGCTGCGTATGATATACAGATATTGGCGGTCATCAGAGGTTGGCGGAGGGAAAGCGCCGCCACGACGCAGGTAACGTATGCTGAGATTTCCAGGCAGGTGGTCGAGCACGGCGTCGGGCAGCACCTCGAAGGGCGGATGCCGCGCCAGAAAATCGCGAATTTCGATCAGCTCTATTTCCATGGTATCGGGCGTAAGGATAAACCCCGCATGCGCGGGGTTTATCTTGTGGGCGCTTATAGGTTGCGCATTAATGGCCGCTAGCGGCACCCGCGCCTTTGGGCACGCGAATATCTTCCACCAGATGTTGGATATGTTCCGGTGGTTCGGTGGTAAATTTGGCAACGGCAAAGGCTACCGCGAAATTGATCAGGGCGCCGACCGCGCCGATCGATTCCGGTTGAATGCCGAACAGCCAGTTGTCCGCGGTGTTAGGCAGATTATTGGTGCCTGGCATGAAAAACCAGCCCTTGTACACGAAGATGTAGATCAGCGTGGATAACAGGCCCGCCAGCATTCCGGCCACTGCTCCAGCCCGGTTCATTTTCTTGTAAAAAATGCCCATCATCAATGCCGGGAAGATCGAGGATGCGGCCAGCCCAAACGCCAACGCCACCACCTGCGCCGCAAAGCCCGGTGGGTTCATGCCCAGATAGCCCGCAACAAGAATAGCTCCCCCCATGGCAACGCGCCCGGCCATGAGTTCATTCTTTTCCGAAATCTGAGGCATAAAAACGCCTTTCAGCAGGTCATGTGATATGGCCGACGATATGGCCAGTAACAAACCCGCGGCGGTGGACAGGGCTGCTGCCAAACCACCGGCAGCGACCAACGCAATCACCCAGTTGGGTAAGCCGGCGATTTCCGGATTTGCCAACACCATGATGTCCCGGTCCACCTTGGTCATTTCATTGCCTTTCCATCCCCACGCGTCCGCCTTGGTATTGAATTCGGCATTTTGGTCGTTGTAATACTGGATGCGGCCGTCACCATTTTTATCCTCAAAGGCGAGCAATCCGGTTTTTTCCCAGTTCTTGAACCACTGGGGTCGATTTTCATAGACCAGATTCGCATTGGCGTCACCCACCGGACCGGTCTGTATGGTCTCGGTCAAGTTTAAACGTGCCATCGAGCCGACCGCCGGTGCAGTGGTATAAAGAATCGCAATAAACACCAGCGCCCATCCTGCCGATGAACGTGCATCCTTTACCTTGGGCACGGTGAAGAACCGGATGATGACATGTGGCAATCCGGCCGTGCCGATCATCAATGACAGGGTCAGTAATATCATATTAAATGACGTACCCTTCTGTGCCGTGTACTCTGCAAACCCCAGCTCAACCAACACTTGGTCGAGCTTGTCCAGCATATAGGTACCGCTGCCGTCGGCCATGGTGCTGCCCAACCCCAGTTGCGGCAAAGGATTTCCGGTGAGGTGCAGAGATATGAAAATCGCCGGGACGGTGTAGGCGAAGATCAGGACACAATACTGGGCGATTTGGGTATAAGTAATACCTTTCATGCCTCCCAACACCGCGTATACGAACACAATGCCCATACCAACCATAACGCCGGTGGAAAAATCGACTTCCAGAAACCGACCGAAGGCAACGCCGACCCCTTTCATCTGGCCTATTACATAGGTGATGGAGGCGACAATCAGGCAGACAACGGCGACAATGCGCGCGGCTTGCGAGTAATAGCGTTCGCCAATGAATTCCGGCACGGTGAACTTGCCGAATTTACGCAAATAGGGCGCCAACAGCATGGCTAACAGCACATAGCCGCCAGTCCAGCCCATCAAGTACACCGAGGCATCGTAGCCATTGAAGGCAATCAAGCCCGCCATCGATATAAACGAGGCGGCCGACATCCAGTCAGCGGCAGTCGCCATGCCGTTGGCCACAGGATGGACGCCTTTGCCGGCAACATAAAATTCACCGGTGCTGGAGGCGCGCGCCCAAACGGCGATGCCAATATACAATGCGAAAGTCGAACCGACGATCAAATATGTCAAGGTTTGCAGATCCATGGTTGATTCTCCTCAATCTTCGTGTACGTCAAACCGACGATCAAGAGCGTTCATACGCTTGGCATAAACGAAGATCAGAATCAGAAACACGTAAATGGATCCCTGCTGAGCAAACCACAATCCCAGCCCCATACCCCCCAATCTAATGTGATTGAGCGGCTCGACCAGCATAATGCCGAAGACATAGGAAACGAGAAACCAGATTGCGAGCAGAATGAGAACCAACCGAATGTTCGCCTGCCAATAGGCGTCGGCGTTACTTTTACTCATGACTACCTCCCCGTACAGTAAGGTGATGGAAAGGATAGCATGACAATCATCAGACTGATTTTTAGTTGACTGTTTTCCCTGACCCGCAAACATAAATGCGAGGAGCCATGCTATCGACAGTACCTACAATTGCATTCCATTGGGAGTAATTAAATGACATGTTCAGACACTTGTAAATACAATATTTGCTTTAAGCGAAATAGATGGGCATATACCTGTAACATTTAGGTGCTTTATCGGCTTCATATATTGCACGCTTTGCTCTTTTCAAGCGGTAATTCTAAGTAAAACTACGGATATAAATCCGCGGTACCCATAGTGTTACATACCTTACCTAACTCTGTGCCCATGCATAAATCAACGCGCTATAACGCATTTTTGCTTGCGGTGTCGTGGGCAAGTGTTTCCTGATCAACCACCGCCATGAATGGTATCAAAGAATTTTACAAGGAGGTATTCACAGCGAGTCTGGAAAGGGTTAACCCCTGCCACGGAAAGCGATGGGGGAATCAACGGCGAAGCCGCCTTCCGAGAGACTTGCTTGGGAGATGTACGCTACTCGCGTCAATACGATTGATATGCGAAACGGCAGCTAGAAACGATAGGTCAGCCCAAACGACAGCATGTTTGTAACTTCAGAGCCGATATAATAGCGCTGCAACAGCAGCCGTGCGCCGATTGGTTCGGTGATTTTGTACACTCCACCCAAACCGAACACCAGATCGGCGCCACGGGCCGCGTCGTTACCGACGGCGGCGTTGTCGTAGGTGGTATAGCTCGATTGCCAGTACCACACACCGACGCGCGCCAGCACACCGATACTTTCACTGAACGGCCAATAGTACTGACTCGTTAACAACCAGCCGTTCGCCGATTGCGGATGAATACGTGACGCCCTGCCATAAAACTGACTGGCGCTGGTTGTGGTACCTGTCAACTGAACGGACACTTCTCCCAAATCGACATAGCCAAGCTCTAGCGACCAATTCTGATTGAAACGGTATCCACCGCCCAGTTGCCAGGTGGAGCGTTCATTGTCCAGCTTGGTGATCGTGGCATCGACACCCGCGCTGGATAACTTCCGATTCAGGTCTCGTTTGTTGCCAGCGCCCTTAGCGTACCCGTAATCACCCCAAACATACCATAACAGCGGTTTCTCTATATGCCTGACCGTCACGGCAACCGCGGCCTTCGCTTCGCCCCCCTGATCGTCAACAATGGTATAGGAGATACTGTCCGCGCCGTGGTAACCGGCATCAGGAGTATACATCAGCGTGCCATCACTCATGACCACGACTGTCCCATGTAGCGCTTGCGCCCGACTGAGTTGTATCGGATCGCCATCGCCGTCCTGATCGTTGCCTAACACCTTAATCGTGACTTGACTCCCTTCATCGACCAGCGCCTGATCGTCTTGCGCCACAGGTGGTTGATTTACGCCGTATATATTTACTGAAGCAACGGCTGATGCGGTGCCCGGAGCATGCTGAATCTTATGCGAGAATGTGCCGTCGAACACCGCGTCGATGCGCCTGTTTTTCGCATCCGCTTCCGCGGTATTGGACGGATCGAGCAAGCGACTTTCTCCGTAACCAACAGCCGTCACCCGTTCGGCGGCGATGTCGTGCCGCTTCATCAGAACTTCAGCCACCGCCTTGGCGCGGCGTTCGGACAGCTTCTGATTGTAGGAGTCGCTACCGGACGCGGATGTGTGACCTTCGATGGTTACCCCTTCATCGGGCGCACGCGCCATCAGCGCCGCCAGCTTGGCGACTTCCGGATAATAGCTTTCACTGACCGTTGCGTCATTATTGGCGAAGTTGATTTGCAGACGCAACGTCACTTGCTCCTGTTGTTCTCCGCCGCACTGTTGACTGGCAGCGCACAATGCCGCCGTATCAATACCTGCCGCCGCAGCCATTTCCGGAGTGATCGACCCCTTGCCGTCGAACACTGTATATACTATTTCGTCGTCTCCGATGAAATCCGCGCTTGGTATGTAGCGCAAGCGTCTTCCCTCTTCAATCGCTACCGTACCATGCTTCGCCTCAGCCGTAATGACCATCAACGTATCACCATCGGCATCCAAATCATTTTCCAACACCGGAATTACCACTTCCGTATTGACGGGGGTGGTTACACTGTCAGCATGCGCTTCCGGAGTGGTATTTCCCTGTAACGCAACGGCGTCGTCCAGCATGGATTCGGCGCCGCAGACTATCGGCGCCATCAGCACCAGACTGCACAGAAGACGGCTGATGCTCTTGTTAGTGCGCTGTATATAGTGCGTACAACAACTGTTTGATTCGTCCCTTCCTGCCATCATGCCCCCAGCGAATTACGATCTCTATTGTGAAAACCAGAACCGTCCGGTTTCGTGTAAAATTACGGCTAAACCGCACAACACCCATCAGACTTGGTCCGCAATCCTTAGCGACTTACCGCGGACTGCCCGATGCCTCATGCCGGACTTACTGAAAATTCTTCTGCTCGTGGCTAGGGTTGCGGTTAACTTGCATGAAACCTTTGTTAATCGACAAGCTATTTACAATTATTTGCGAGCTGCAATCTCTGCCGTGGGCCAGCCTCTTTCTCTTTATGCCAGACAAAACTCGCGCGCCAGCAGATGTTCCGCCAGCCACATGACAGCGGGTTGCAGGTGCATTGGGCGCAACCAAAACCAGCTTTGAAAAAGATAGGCGAGGATTTCCAGCGTGACTCACGGTTTACAAACTTTCACAATAGTGACGCAAGGATTTACAAATCGTCGGTGTTATTGGTTGCTATGCAAGCCGCTACAGGGTGATATGTGCGATTTCCAATTCCTGAATTTCGCAGGAGTCGGCAAAAACAACCAATAAGGCTCAAGCTCATGTCGAACATACGATCACTATTCCTGCCTGTATTGGTACTTGTCGCATCACTTTCCCAGTTTTCCATCGCGAATGTTCACGCCGCAGCCGCACCGGTCCTGATGTACGACTTTGAAGGCGACGGCACGGATAGCAGCGGTAATTACAATCACGGCATACTTTCCGGCAGTTATAGCTTTGACATCAATGGGCATAGCGGCAAGGCCCTGTCTTTGTCCGGCGCCGGTTACATTAAATTGCCCGACAGCATTATCGTGAACAATCAAGACTTCACCGTTGCCCTCTGGTTTAAGACGACTTCCCGCGGCGGGATTCTGGGCTATCAGAATGTGGCGGTGGGCGGCGGTACCGCCACCAACTTCATACCTATAATTGTGGTCACCGACACCGGTTACCTGCGCACCGAAATCTGGAAAAACGGCGGTGGTAGCATGATCATTTCCTCACCGAGTCCGGTAAATGACGGGGCCTGGCATCGGGTGGTCCTTACCGCGAGCACCACCACCGGCACTCTGGCCGTGTACCTGGATGGCGTGCAACTCGGCACGCAGACCAGTACCGTGGATCATCTTGACATGATTTTTAATCAAATCGGCGTGGTTGACGGACGCTCCCGCACTGGATTGGTTAATGGCTGGGACTATTTTACTGGCCACATAGACGAGTTCATTTTTTATCCGGAAGCGCAAACCGCAACTGAAATCGCGAAAATTACTCAGTCCATAGAGTTCCCAAGTCCCGAAGATAAATTTTTAAGCGGTAACACCGCTGCAGTGTCCGCCACCGCAAGTTCCAGCCTGCCGGTCAGCTTCAGTAGCAACACCGCAGGAATTTGCACCGTCAGCGGCACCACCGTTACTTTTCTTGCTTCGGGGCAATGCCGTATTGCCGCCAATCAGGCCGGAGATGCCACCTACAGTCCCGCGGCGCAGGTAGTTCGTGGTTTTGTGGTCACGGAAAAAACTCTGGTGTGGACCGGTTTAAGTTTACGCAGTGCTGCGTTTGCGGCAGCCGACTCATTGCTGTACACATCGACCGGTCAGACCAATGCTGAATCGGTCGCGGTCGACCTTGATGAAAATGGCTTTATGGACGTGATCGCCGCCGATGAGGCTAATGACAGCATCATCTGGTTCAAAAACGTCGATGGCTCAACGATACAACGCATTGTTATTTCCTCCGGCGCGGCGGACGGTGCCCATGGTATCGACGTGGCGGATTTGGACAACGACGGTGATCTGGATATTGCCAGCGTTTCCTGGATAGACAGTGAACTCGCCTGGTACGAAAACGACGGCAGCGAAAACTTCACCCGCCGTATCACGCAAACGGCAACCGGTCAGAATCCGGTCGATATCAGCCTGGCGGATATCGACGGTGATGGCTGGCGGGATTTCGTGCTGGCCTATGAAGTCGGGGATCATGTCGCCCTGCACTATAACTGTCAGGACGTGAATGCCGCTGCGCCGTGCGTCAACGGTTTCGGCTTCGGCAATGCCGCTGGCGGCGCCGGTTATCGCGGACCGGCGTCGGAGCCGGAGGTGGGCTCGGCAAACAGTGCCCGCGGCGTGGTCCCGGTGGACCTGGACGGCGATGGCAAACTGGATGTGGTCGCCATCTTGGATGTCGGCAACCAGTTGGTGGTTTATGAACAGAATGACCTGGATGGCAGCGGCTATATCACTTGGACCAAACATATCGTCGCCACCCCGGGTACCGCGGGCTGGGATGTGAGCGTGGCCGACCTGGACAACGACGGTGACCTGGATATCATCGTGCCCCGCAAAACCAGCGCCGTGGGCAGCCTGGTCTGGTACGAAAATGATGCCACAAAAACCCTGAGCGATGCCGGAAAATTCACTGCCCACGGCGTGAACACGGTCGCCAGATCCTATGTCCAAGCGAATGTCGGCGACGCCGACGGTGACGGTGACAATGATATTCTCAGCGGCGTCAGCGTCGGCAATAATCACTATCTTTATGTCAACGACGGTTACGGTAACTTCACCGAACAAGTCGTCAACAGTGGCACCGGCGTGGCTAAGAACGCCGTGCTTGTCGACTTTGACCGTGATGGTGATGCGGATGTCTTTACCAGCGCCTCTGACCGATCCGCGTGGGTGGAAAATACCGGCCACTATATCGCATTGGCGCTTATGGAACGCACCACCGGTGTCGGGACCTTACTGGCGATTGACGACAACGGCGACCCGGTAACTTATGCCATCACCGGCGGTGCGGACAGTGGCGTGATGTCCGTCAATGTCAACAGTGGCGCCCTGAGTTTCAACAGCGCACCCACCTATCTCAGCTATGGTGACGCCAACGGTGATAATGTCTATGACGTGATCGTCACCGCCACCGCCAATGGCGCCAGTGTGCCGGTACGCGTGCTGGTGACGGTCAAGCCCGACACCGACAGTGACGGTATTCCGGATGACCAGGACAGCGACGACGACAACGACGGCGTGTCCGATGTTCAGGAAATCAGCGACGGCTCCGATCCGCTGGATTACCACAGCGTGCTGGACACCGACGGTGATGGTGTGCCGGATGCGCATGAAGGCGCGCCTTACAGCGGCGGAAATCCTAATGCGCCCGATGCCGTCGACAGTGACGGCGACGGCATTTCAGACTATGTGGAGGCATTCCCCGGCGCGGCGGATGCGCCTGTGTTTTTGCTGGGCAGTAATTCAACCGCATTGGACTTCAATGGCACCGACAGCTACCTCGCCATCGCCGAAGACAACGGCTCACTGAATCTAAACGCCGGTAATAAAGTTACCGTCGCCGCATGGGTCCAGGCCGATGCCCTGGGTGGCATGATTTTCATGAAGGCGAGTGGCGGCAATTCTGCCGATATATCTTATACCCTCAGAACCGGCGCCAGCGGGCTTAAAATGGAAGTGGGTGATGGCACGAACTACGCTTACTGCCAGATACCATTGGCGACCGGCGCCTGGCACCATGTTGTCGGCACTTACGGCGGCAGCGGCACTCCCGGTATTTATATCGACGGTATTGCCGTAGCATGCAGCACCTCACAGGCGGCAACCATCAGCAATCTTAAAAACGTGACCGCGACGCCCGGATTCGGCTATTTTCCCGGCTTTGGTCAATACCTCGACGGCAGACTGGATGACGTCGCCATCTGGAACGTGCAACTGAATGCGGCGGCAATCGCGGCGATTTACAATGCCGGTCATTACGTATCCACCCTGACCCAAAACTTCCTTGATTATCGTTCCGCGGCGTCCCTCAGAGCGTATTGGCGCTTCAATGAGGGTAGCGGCACCAGCACTGACGACGGCTCAATGTTCAGCAATGTCGGCACCTTGACCAATGCACCGGCCTGGGTCAACAACACTGCACACACGCTTCCCGTCGCGGAAAATACCACCGCCGTGTTTGATGTGGACGCATATGACGCGGACGGCGATACCCTCAGCTTCAGCATCGATAGCGGCGCCGACGCGGCCAAATTCACCATTAATTCGGCAACCGGCGTATTGAGCTTCATCACCGCGCCCGACTATGAAAACCCGGTGGACACCGGCGCCGACAATATCTACAACCTGGTCATTGCCGTCACCGCCAACGGTGACACGGTGACCGCGGCGGTCACCGTCGCCGTTACCGATATCGATGACACCACCGACAGTGACGGAGACGGTTTGCCGGACTACTATGACCCCGATGACGACAACGACGGCGTACCGGATGCCCAGGAAGCGATCGATGGCACCGATCCACTGAACAAACTGGATTACAAAGACAGCGATGGCGACTATGTGCCGGACTTTGTGGAAACCAATAACGACTTCACCAACCCGAATGATGGCGCGGACTACAAAGACAGCGATGGCGACGGCATCCCCAACCAAGTGGAGCCCGATGTCTGCATTTTTGAAAATTTCTCCGGAGCCGGTACCCTGGACAGCAGTTGGCAGGTGCTCAGCGGCACCACTTATACGCCCAACATCATCACCTACAATGGTGAAAAACGTCTGCGCCTGACTTCCACCGGCACTGGCCTGGTGAGCGGTGTCAGCAAGGGCTTTCCGATTCCCGCCACCATTCCATTACGCATCGAATTCAAGGCGGCCACCTACGGTGGTACCGGCGCCGATGGCATGTCGGTGATCCTGTCAAATTATGCGGTATCGCCCGCACTCGGCGATTCCGGGGGCGCGCTCGGCTACATGGGGACTACGGGTTTTGCCGGAGGCTGGTTGGGCATTGGCATTTCCGAATATCCTTCGCTCTTTAGCAATAGTGTTGCCAATGCCGTGGCGCTGCGCGGATCGGCTTCGACGTTCAACTATATTGCCGGTACCGGCACCTTGTCGCCCACGGTGCAGGATTCAACCGGCGGTCATGGCTATCGCATTAATTATGTGCCCAACAGTGGCGCCACTCAGGCCTGGATCAAAGTGGAACGGGATACCGGTGCCGGCTACGGCACACTGATCAGCGCCACCGATGTGCTGGCGGCGTCCGGTCAAGCGGCTCTGCCCGCGGAATTTCGCCTGTCATTTGCGGGATCGACCGGTGGCTCGACCAATAATCATGAAATCACACGCCTGCGGGTGTTCGCGCCGGGTTGCGCCAGTCTTTACAGCGCGGTGTCAGTCACCGGCACCGTAGCGGCCCTGGGCGATAGCAACGCGGACTTCACCGTGAGCCTCAGTAAGGTCGTGGGCACCGGGGAAAGCGTCAGCGTCGATTACAGCACCAGTAACGGTGACGCCCTGGCGGGCAGTGAATACACCGCAACTTCCGGTACCCTGACGTTCGCGCCCGGCGAGCAGGTAAAAACCGTGAGCGTACCCCTGGCGGATCTCACCGGGGATAACGGCAAGAAGTTTTATCTGCAATTGAATAATCAGGCAGGCACCAATGTTACGGTGTACATGGGCAACGCCAACGCGGCGGCCACCATTGACACCATCGATACCGACGGAGACGGCATCGTCAACTCCTTGGATAACGATGACGACAACGACGGTCTGTCTGATATTCTGGAAGCCACCTATGGCACCGATCCTTTAAACACCGATACCGACGGCGATGGCATCAGTGACAGCGATGAAATCGCCCAGGGTACCGATCCGCTCAATGCGGCGCCGATCATTGCGCAGTCAGCACCGCTGACCGTAACCATGGACGAAGACGGTTCACCGACGGCCTGGTCGGCGCCAACAGTATCCGCGACCGACACCGATGCCGACATCCTGAGCTGGTCGGTATTGCATGCCCCGGTACATGGCAGCGCCAGCGTCAGCGGTAGCGGCGCCAGCCCCGGCACCTTTAACTACACACCGGATGCCGATTACTCCGGCACCGATTACTTCACAATTGTCGTCACCGACGGCAAGGACACCGACAGCATCACCGTAAAAGTAACGGTTAATCCCATGGTGGATGGCGCCGTCAGCGGCTTCATTCCCTACACCGTAGGCGGCAAGCCAGTGTACGACCATGAGGGATCGTCGGACCCCACCAATGGCGGCGCGGCGGTGCAGCCTGACGCCATCGATATCGCCTCCTGCTCGGCCAATGGCGCGAGTCCGGGGACCAAACCCAGCGTCATGATCGCCTATCGTGATACCGATAAAAACTATACCACGACCGGCGACGCGCAATTGGTCATGCGCATGCGCCTGGACACCAATCCCTCGGAAAACGGCAGGAACGGTTCCGGTCTGGTGAGCTATCACTGGGACTTTTTGATCGATATCGATAACGATGGCAGCAACGATTACATCATTGATGTGGATGGCGGGTATGCCTCCAACAGACTCGACCGCGTCGTGCTCTATGCCGACAACAATCATAATCTTATAATTGACGGTGGTGAATATGTCGCCGAGTGGCCGGTCGCCGGCACCAATGCCAGTGCCGCCCAGCAAGCCACATCGGCGGTAACGATTACCGAAGACGCGTCAGTCACCTGTGGCAGGTCTCATGACTTCTGGCTGGATATCGCCATTCCCGTCGACAGTTTCACGGCACCGGCGTATAACGCCAGCGTCCCCATCGGCGCGTTTTACTCCACCTCGGCGTCCAATACCGATCCCCTGCAAAAGGATTTGATGGGGGTCAGAGACGGCACTTCCGATACCTTTGTGGGCCTGGGTGGCGGTAGAATACTCCCCGCCTCCGGCAATATCACCGGCACCGTGTATGACGATGTCGACGGCAATCGTGTGTATGACGAGGGCAATCCGGACAGCGCGCTGGCCATGCAAACCGTCGAATTGCTGGACGCCAACGGCAACTTGGTGACCAGCTACTCCGCCGCGGGTAATACCTATTTGTTATCCGGCGTTGAGCCCGGGAATTATCGTATTCGCAACGTCAATACCGGTTACACCACAACCACCCTGAACGTTACCGTGGTCGGCAATGAAAACAGCATCGTCGACATTCCCACGCAGGGCGTCAACCGCCTTACCGTCTATGTGTTCGAAGATCTGGACGGCGACGGTGCATATGACGCAGGCGAACCGGATGTCAATGGCTCGGACATTTATCTTGACGGTACCGACACCGGCGCCAATATCACCGCCAACGGCTCGCTGTCGCTGACCTTATATTCCTTTGGCCGTCATGTGGTCAGCCATCACGCATTGCCTGCCGGTTATATTTCCACGAGCGCCGTTGAAGTCGCGATCAATCACGTTGCCGGCGCCAACCATTCGGTCTATTTCGGTGTGACCAAACTGGGCGAAGTGTCCGGTGTCGTTTACGAAGACAAAGACGGCGATACCGTGAAAGATGGCAACGAAAACCCGCTGGCGGGCGCCTTGATCAGCATCAAGGATGAAGCCGACACCCTGGTGGATTCCATGACCACCGGCGCCGACGGCAGTTACCGCTTCACCGGCTTGTCACCCAACACCAAATACTATCTTGAAGAAACCAATCCGGTCGGTTACGCCAGCACCAGCAGCGACCTGGTGCCCGTCTCTTTCGGCACCGGCAGCACGGCGATCATTAACTTTGGCGATGTAATCGAAGGCAGGATCTCCGGCTTTGTGTTCAGCGACGATAATGGCAACGGCAATGACGACAATGGCGAACAAGGTATCGGCCATGTCACCATCACCCTCTACAACAACAGCAACAGCGATATCATGTACGGCGGCACGCCCTACGCCAGCGGGGAAATCATTACCGCCGTGCTTACCGACACCACCGGTTATTACAGCGTCAGCCTGCCCCCCGGCCGCTATCGCGTCGAGGAACAGGACCCGCTCAACTACGTGAGCGTAAGCGCGAATTCGTTGACCGTCACCCTGCCGAGCAGCCAGACCGTGGCCAATTTCGCCGACATGAAACAAGGCGTGCTGACCGGCATGGTATTTAACGATCTGAACGGCAACGGTCAATGGGACAGCGGTGAACCCGGCGTTAACGGCGTGAACTTGAACATCGACGGCGGCGCACCGACCACGGCAACCGAGAGCGACGGCAGCTTCTACTTCGGCGGTTTGGGCGACGGCAGCTATACGTTAAACGCCATCGTGCCCATCGGATTTGTCGCCACTACCGCCACCGCCCTGCCGGTAACGGTAAGCACTACGGCGGTCAACACCGGCCTGCGCTTCGGTATCAAGATCTCCGGCAGTATTGCCGGTGAGGTCTATCATGATATCAACGGCAATGGCCAACATGATGTCGGCGAAGTGGGCATTGGTGGTGTTACCATCGCCCTGAGCGGCAGCGCCGCTTCGGCCACCACCACCACTCTGGTCAACGGCCTGTTCAGTTTCAGCGGCCTGACCGCCAGTTATGCTTATACGGTCACCGAAACCGATCCTGCCAACTACAAGAGTATTACCCCCAACGTGATCAGCGTGTCCCTGGATGCTAATGGCAAGGCGGATCGCGACGCGTCGTTCGCCGATCGCTTCGAAGGTATCGTGTCCGGCACGGTATTCGACGATCTTGATGGCAACGCCTCGCAGGATTCCGGTGAGCGCGGCCTGACCGGCATTACCCTTAACCTGACCGGGCACACGGCTGTCGTTACCGACAGCAACGGCAACTACCAGTTTGTGCGTGTCAGCGGTGACGGTTTGAGCTTGAGTGTCACGGTGCCCGCCAGCTATGCCGTGACCACCGGCAACAATCCCACCACCATTGACATGTCGAGTTATGACGGCAATTCCAATTTCGGCCTGCAACCCTCCGGCAGTGTCCTGGCCTATGTGTTCAACGACTACAACCATAACGGTATAAAAGACGATGAGGACAATGCCTTATCCGGTGTTGCGATCAATCTGGCCTCCGGTGAGTCGGGAAGCTCCGGCAGTGATGGCCTGGCACGAATCAACGATGTGATCCCGGGCGCGAACACGGCGACCATCGCCGGGGTAGCGGGCTATACCAATACCACCGACGCCAGCCAGTCCATCGTCGTGAGTGCCGGCGGCACCACCAGCGTCTATTTCGGTAAATACATGAATGTTGCTCCCTGGGTGCGTTCGGAAGCCATTACCATTCCCGAAGATACCGCTCTGGCCACCTCATTGATCACTCTGTTCAGTGGCGATGCCAACGGTGACGGCTTGACCTTGAGCATCATCGGCGGCAACGCGGCGGGCCGGTTCAGCATCGATGCCGTGACCGGTGAAATTACCCTGGTGGGCGGACTGGACTATGAAACCACCACATCCTACACGCTCACCGTACAAGCGCAAGACGGTGGGGGTTTGACCGGCAGCGCCGTGGTCACCATTACGATCACCAACGTTAATGAGGCCCCCGTGGCACACGGTCAGTCGGTAACCACCCTGGAGGATACGGCAAAAGCCATTACCCTCACCGCCGGCGATGTGGACAACGATCCTCTGAGCTACACGGTGGTGACGTCACCGGCCCACGGCGTACTGGGCGGTAGCGCACCCAATGTGAGCTATACGCCGACCGCGAATTATGCCGGCGCCGACAGTTTCACCTTCAAGGTCAATGACGGCCTCCTGGATTCCGCCGTGGCCACGGTTTCGATCACGGTAATTCCGGTCAACGACGCGCCGCTGGCCGTTGACGACAGCGCCAGTGTGAACGAAGACAACGCCGTGACCATCAACATCCTCAGCAATGACAGCGATGCGGAAAATGCCCTCAACGCCGCCAGTATCTTGATCATGACCCAACCGGCGCATGGTACTCTTTCGATTGATCCCGCGACCGGCGCCGTGACGTATACGCCGCAGGCCAACTACCATGGCAGCGACAGTTTTCAATATCAAGTCAGCGACGCCAATGGCCTGAGTTCCAATACGGCTACCGTGAGTATCACGGTGGCGTCCGTGAACGATGCACCCGTGGGCGTCAACGATGTCATCAGCACCAATGAGGATACCGCGACTCTGCCTTTGTACCTGCCGGCCAACGATACCGACAGCGATGGCGACTCCCTGGATCCGAGTTCATTGGTCGTGGTGCAGGCCCCGGCCCATGCCCTGAGCTACAGCATCAGCAGCGGCACCCTGAAATATACCCCGGCGAGCAATTATGTGGGCAACGACCAGTTGCAATACACCATCAAGGACACCAACGGCGCCACCAGCAATGTGACCACCGTTTATCTCACTGTGATCGGCGTCAATGACGCGCCGGTCGCCGTCAACGACAGCGCCAGCACCAATGAGGATAGCGCGGTGCTGGTGGCGGTCGTCGCCAATGATACCGATGTCGAAGATGGCGCCCCTGATGCCACGACCGTGACCATCGTGCAGCAGCCCGCCCATGGCACGGTGAGCGTCAATGCCGTGACCGGTGGCGTCACCTATACGCCAAACGGCAATTTCCACGGCACCGACAGTTTCACCTATATGGTGCAGGACACCGGCGGTAGTAACCCGGTGGAACCGGCGATTTTTTCCAACGCCGCCACGGTCACCATTACCGTCAATTCGGTCAATGACGCGCCCGCCGCGGTGGACGACAATGTCACCATGGTGGAGGACGGAGCACCCTTGGCCATCAACATTCTGGGCAATGACAGCGATGTCGACGGTACGCTGAATCCGGCCAGCGTCACCATCGTCGGCGCCGCGAGCAACGGTACGGTCATCGTCAACGCCACCACCGGTCGGGTCAGTTACACGCCGGCGGCCAATTTTAACGGCAGTGACAGCTTCACCTACACCGTCAACGACGATCTCGGACTGACCAGCAACCTTGCCACCGTGACCGTCAGTATCTCGGCAGTCAACGACGCGCCGCTGGCGGATCCCCAGTCGGTGACCACGGCGGAAGACACCGCGTTACCGATCACGCTCACCGCCAGCGACGCGGAAAACGATCCGTTGACCTTCAGCGTGGTGACGTCACCGGCCAACGGCAGCCTGAGCGGCAGTGCGCCCAACCTGACTTATACCCCGGACGCGAACTATACCGGCAGCGACAGCTTTACGTTCAGCGCCAATGACGGCAGCGGCGACGCCGTTGCGGCGACCATCAGCATTACCGTGACCCCGGTCAATGACGCGCCGGTCGCCGTAGACGATGCCGTTGCCGTCAATGAAGACTACTCAGTGGCGATCGCCATTCTCGCGAACGACAGCGATGCGGAAAACAACCTTAATCCGGCCAGTGTGTTAATCATAACTCCGCCGTTGCACGGGACATTGTCGATCAGCACCGCCACCGGTTCGGTACTGTATACCCCATCCGCCAATTATGCTGGCAGCGACAGTTTTCAATACCAGGTAAGCGACGGTGCCGGCCTCAGCTCCAACACCGCCACCGTATCGATCGCGGTGACTCCGGTCAACGACGCGCCGGTGGGTATCAATGATGTCGTCACCACCAATGAAGATACGGCGCTCACGCCTTACAATGTCCTGAGCAATGATACCGACATTGACGATGCGCTGAATACCGCCTCCGTGTTCGTGGTGACACCGCCCGCCCATGCCGACAGTTACAGCTTCAGCAACGGCGTACTGAGCTACACGCCGTCGACCAATTATGTGGGCAATGATCAATTGCAGTACACCGTCGAGGACAGCGCCGGTGCCGTCAGCAATGTGACTACCGTGTATATCACCGTGATCGGCGTTAATGATCCGCCGGTGGCCAATGACGACAGCGCGAGCACCGACGAAGACACCACCGTTGCCATCGATATCATGGCTAACGATAGCGATGTCGAAGATGGCACGCCCAACGCGACCACGGTCACCATCGTGCAACAACCCGCCCACGGCGCGCTCAGCGTGCATGCCACCACCGGTGTCGCCACCTATACGCCGGATTCACAATACACTGGCGGCGACATGTTCACCTATATCGTGAAAGACACCGGCAATGTGTCGCCAGCCGAACCGCCGATTTATTCCAATCTGGCCTCCGTCACCATCACCGTTAATCCGGTCAATGACGCGCCGGTCGCGGTCAATGACAATGTCACCATGCTGGAAGACGCCCTGCCCCTGGAAATCAACGTGCTGGGCAATGACAGCGATGTTGATGGCACCCTGGATACCACCAGCGTTGCCATCGTCACCCCCACCACCATGGGTTCCCTGAACGTCGATGCGGTGACCGGCCGTGTCACCTATACCCCCTCGGCCAACTTTTACGGCACCGACAGTTTCACTTATACCGTCAACGACGATTTGGCACTGGTCAGCAATACTGCGACGGTAACCATCGGCGTCACCGCCTTCAATGATCCGCCGCTGACCTATGACAACTCGATCACCACCCCGGAAGATACCGCCAAGGCTTTCACCCTGGTGGCGGTGGATATTGAAGGCGACAGCATCAGCTATAACCTGGTCAGCGAGCCTGCTTACGGTACCGTGACCGGCACCGCACCGAATCTGGTTTATACGCCGTACGCGGATTACCACGGCAGTGACAGCCTCACATTCAACGTCAATGACGGCGTGCAGGACTCGACCACCGCCACGGTCATGATCACGGTGACCCCGATCAATGATGCCCCCTCCGCCCTAAACCAGTCGCTGACCACCGCAGAGGATATCGCGCTGTCATTGACCCTGACCGGCAGCGATCCCGACGATGACACCTTGATCTACACTGTCGTCGCGGCACCGGCCCATGGCAGCCTGAGTGGTAGCGCGCCGTCTCTGGTCTATACGCCCAATGCCGGCTATTTCGGACTCGACAGTTTCACGTTCCGGGTCAACGACGGCGTGGTGGATTCCGCAACGGCCACGGTGGCGATTACGGTGACGGAAGTCAACGAGGCACCGGTGGCGGTGGATGACCAGGTGTTGACCCCCATGGGTAACAGCGTCGTGATCAGCCCACTGGCCAACGACAGCGATCCGGAAGCTACGGTATTGACACTGGTGATGACGACTACCCCCGCCAACGGCACGTTGACCGTCAACGGCGATGGCACCATCACCTATACGCCCAACGCCGGTTTTGCCGGGGGCGACAGCTTTATCTACACGGTCATGGATGCCGACGGCCAGACCAGCACCGCCATCGTGTTTATCGAGGTCATGACGCTGCCGACCATCACCCTGCCCGCGGACGTCTATGTGGATGCCAAGGGTCTGTTTACCAAAGTCGACCTGGGTACGGCCGTCGCCTACGACTACCAGGGCAAGCCGCTGCCGGTTTCCCTGGTCGATGGTGTGACGTTCTTCTGGCCGGGTGCAAATGCGGCAGTGTGGCAAGCCACCGACGCCTACGGCCAGACCAGCTTTGCGACGCAGATGGTGAACGTACGACCGCTGGTCTCCTTCAGCAAAGACCAGACCATTGCCGAGGGCAGCACCGTGCGCGTCAAAGTGGTATTGAATGGACCCTCGCCTACGTATCCGGTGAACGTCTCCTACACCGTCAGCGGCCTGGCGGAATACCCGGCGGACCATGACCTGACGTCCGGTGTCGCCGTGATCGACTCCGGCACGGAAACCACCATCGTCATCAATACCGTTGCCGATGGCATTGCCGAGGGCAATGAAACGATAATCCTGACCATGGATGATCCCACCCTGAATCAAGGCGTGCATAACACGCACACCATCATCATCTCCGAGGACAATATCGCCCCCAGTGTGAGCATGGACGTGCAGCAAAACACCTTTGATCGACTGACCGTCGCCCTGGGAGACGGCCCGGTGGTGGTATCCACAACGGTCACCGACCCGAATCTGGGTGACACCCACAGTTACGACTGGAGCCTCAGTAACAACGTACTGGTGGATCTGGACGGCGATCCCACGACCTTCACCTTCGATCCTTCGTCGCTGGCCGCTGGGGTCTATGAAGTCTGGGTCGAGGTTACCGACAACGGGGTGCCGGCGGAATCCAATATCGGGCGTGTGTTTATCAATGTGGTCGCCGCCCTGCCGATCCTGGGCAGCGACGACAGCGACCATGACGGCATCCCGGACGATGTTGAAGGGTTCGCCGATACCGATCGCGACGGCATCCCCGACTACCTCGACAGTATTCCCGAGTGCAACGTGTTGATCGAGCATGGCTTGACCTCCAACGGCTATCTGATCGAGGGCGATCCCGGCGTGTGCATGCGCATCGGCAACTACGCGCTGGTCGGCGAGACCGGTGGTGCCGAATTGACCGACAGTGACATCGCGGCCAATGGCGCGGACGCATTGATCCCCGACAGCGAGGCCACCAATGTCGGCGGCATCTTCGATTTCATCGTCACCCAGGTGCCGGATGCCGGCCAGTCGGTCAACATCGTGTTACCGCAGCGCAACGCGATTCCCGAGGCTGCGGTGTATCGCAAGCTGAACGCTAGCGGCTGGTATACCTTCGTCGAGGATGAGCGCAATAAACTGTGGTCCACCGCCGGCGAGCAGGGATATTGCCCGCCGCCGGGCAGCGCCGATTATCAACCGGGCCTGACCCCGGGCGATTGGTGCGTGCAGTTGACCATCGAAGAAGGCGGCCCCAATGACGCGGACGGCGTGGTGAATCGCATGATCGTCGATCCGGGCGGGGTTGGCGTGTTGAACTACTCAACGTTGAACCTGAAGACCAAAGGCGGCGGCGCGCTGGGACTGTGGGCGCTGCTGGTGATGTTTTGTCTCGGGATGTTGTTACCGGGGGTGCGCTTGTCGCCCGCGCTCCGCACGGTGCGTCATACGCGCCGTACGGCGCGCGACCGATGCTGAAACATGAAGCTGCGGCACCGCATGATGTAGGGTGCGTATGACGCACCGTTTTTTACACCGCTGCCACCCCGACAAGAGCAAACCGGTGCGTAATACGCACCCTACACCGCGGTCACGATAAAACGCGGAATTTGCGTAGGG
>JAHECY010000111.1 GCA_024641505.1 Gammaproteobacteria bacterium | reverse complement strand
AGCCTGCGCAAGCAGGCGCGGGCATCCGGTGTATATCTGCGCGTCGTCAAGAACTCTCTGGCGCGCAAAGCGGTTGAAGGTACGGACTTTCAATGCATGCAGGAAGGTATGGTAGGTCCGCTGGTGCTGGCGTTTTCCCAGGAAGACCCCGGCAGCGCGGCGCGTTTGCTTGCTGATTTTGCCAAGACCAACGACAAGCTCGTGGTCAAGCTGGTATCCATCGGCGGCAAGCTCTTGAAGGCCGGAGATATCGACCGGCTGGCGAAGATGCCAACCAAGGACCAGGCCATCAGCTTGCTGATGTCGGTTATGCAAGCGCCTATTGTCCAACTCGCGCGTACTTTGCAGGAACCGCACGCCAAACTGGTGCGTACGTTCGCTGCGTTACGAGACAAGAAAGAGGCAGCCGCCTGATCGGCGCTGTCACGGGTATTACGAACTAAATTTTCAGGAGATATATCATGGCAGTTTCTAAAGAAGACATGCTTGACACTATTGCCAGTATGACGGTGATGGAAGTGGTTGAGCTGATTGAAGCAATGGAAGAGAAATTTGGTGTGTCCGCCGCTGCGGCCGTTGCTGCGGCACCTGCCGCCGCCGCCGCCGGTGAAGCCGCTGTCGAGCAGACCGAATTCGACGTGGTGATGACCTCTTTTGGCGACAACAAAGTTGGCGTCATCAAGGTGGTTCGCGCCCTTACCGGTCTGGGTCTGAAAGAAGCCAAGGATCTGGTCGAAGGCGCGCCTTCTACCGTCAAGGAAGCGGTTTCCAAGGCCGACGCGGCAGACATGAAGAAGCAATTGGAAGAAGCCGGCGCCAAGGTGGATCTGAAATAAGATTCCCCGGAACGCCAAGTTGTGGGTGTGATAATTACGGATATTACGCTAACGACTCATGGTGATAGTACCGGGCTGACGGTGTTGGTGCACCGTCGGCCCATTTGTGCTGGCCGTAGCACCTCTGTAACTCTCTTGAACCGATGGGGATGACCGATGGCATACTCTTTTACTGAAAAGAAACGCATACGCAAAAGTTTTGGCAAACGTCCCAGCATTCTGGATGTGCCATATCTGCTGGCGATCCAGCTGGATTCGTACCGGCACTTTTTGCAGGCTGACGCGAAGGAAGGCGCGAAGCAGGACGTGGGCCTGCACGCGGCCCTGAAGTCGGTGTTCCCCATTGTCAGCTATTCCGGCAGCGCGGCCCTGGAATATGTGGACTACAACCTGGGTACCCCGGTGTTTGATGTGCAGGAATGTAAGCTGCGCGGTCTGACCTATGCGGCTCCTTTGCGCGTCAAAGTACGCCTCGTGATCTATGACAAGGATGCGCCCGAAGGGCAGCATGTCGTCAAGGACATCAAAGAGCAAGACATCTACATGGGGGAAATGCCCCTCATGACCAATAACGGTACCTTCGTCATCAACGGTACCGAGCGTGTGATCGTTTCCCAGTTGCACCGTTCGCCTGGCGTGTTCTTCGATCACGACAAGGGTAAAACCCATTCCTCCGGCAAGCTGTTGTATCATGCGCAGATCATACCCTACCGCGGTTCCTGGCTGGATTTCGAATTCGATCCCAAGGACGCCGTGTTTGTGCGTATCGACCGCCGTCGCAAGCTGCCGGTAACGATATTGCTGCGCGCCCTGGGTTTCGACAACGAACAGATCCTGGCGCTGTTTTTCGACACCGACACCTTCCGTACCACCAAGGCCGGTGAGCTTAGCATGGACCTGGTACCCGAGCGTCTGCGCGGCGAAACCGCGGCGTTCGACATCAAACTCAAGGGCAAGGTGCTGGTGGAGACCGGACGCCGTATCACCGCCAAGCATGTGGCCGAGCTCAACAAAGCCGGTGCCAAGAGCATCGAAGTGCCGCGTGATTATCTGCTGAGTGAAGCCCTGGCCGTCAATATCGTGGACGCCGGTTCCGGCGAGATTCTGGCCAACGCCAATGATGAAGTCACCGACGAGTTGCTGGAAAAGCTGATTGCCGCCGGTGTCACCGAGATCAAGACTCTGTACACCAACGAGTTGGATTGCGGTCCCTATATTTCGGACACGCTGCGCCTGGATTCCAGCACCAGCGAATTGGAAGCATTGGTGGAAATCTACCGTATGATGCGTCCCGGCGAACCGCCCACCAAGGAGGCGGCGCAGTCCTTATTCAATAATCTGTTCTTCTCCGAAGATCGTTATGACCTGTCGCCGGTGGGGCGCATGAAGTTCAACCGCCGGGTGGGACGTAAGGAAATTGTTGGCTCCGGCGTGCTGTCCACTGAAGACATCATCGCAGTGCTCAAAACCCTGCTGGATATTCGCAACGGTAAGGGTTTCGTCGATGATATCGACCACCTGGGCAACCGCCGCATCCGCAGCGTGGGCGAAATGATCGAAAACCAGTTCCGCGCCGGATTGGTGCGTGTGGAACGAGCGGTGAAAGAACGTTTAAGCCTGGCGGAGTCCGATAACCTGATGCCGCAGGAACTGATCAATGCCAAGCCGGTATCGGCCGCGATCAAGGAATTCTTCGGTTCCAGCCAGTTGTCGCAATTTATGGACCAGAACAATCCGCTGTCGGAAGTTACCCATAAGCGCCGTGTCTCCGCATTGGGGCCGGGCGGTTTGACCCGCGAACGCGCCGGATTCGAAGTGCGTGACGTGCATCCCACCCATTATGGTCGGGTGTGTCCGATCGAGACTCCTGAAGGTCCGAACATCGGGTTGATCAACTCCCTGGCGGTGTATGCCCGGACCAATGTCTACGGCTTTCTGGAAACCCCGTACCGTAAGGTGGAAAACAGCAAAGTCACCGATCAGATCGAGTTTCTGTCCGCCATCGAGGAAGGCGAGTTCGTCATCGCTCAGGCCAATGCCTCAATCAGCGACAAGGGTATTCTGACGGACGAGCTGATTTCCGTGCGTCATCAGAACGAATTTACGATGTCGACCCCGGACCGCGTCCAGTACATGGACGTATCACCGAAACAGATCGTGTCGGTGGCTGCCGCCTTGATCCCGTTCCTGGAACATGACGATGCCAACCGCGCGCTCATGGGTTCCAATATGCAACGTCAGGCGGTACCGACGCTGCGTGCCGAACGGCCGTTGGTGGGTACCGGTATCGAACGTACCGTGGCGATTGACTCCGGCGTGACCGTGGTCGCCGGTCGTGGCGGCGTGGTGGATTCCGTGGATGCGTCGCGCATCGTGGTGCGCGTCAATGACGACGAGACCTTGCCCGGTGAACCCGGCGTAGACATCTACAATCTCATCAAATACACCCGTTCCAACCAGAATACCTGTATCAATCAGAAGCCGCTGGTGAATCCCGGTGATATCGTGTCCCGCGGCGACGTGCTCGCCGATGGTCCGTCCACCGACCTGGGGGAACTGGCGCTGGGGCAAAACCTGCTG
The DNA here is from genome assembly GCA_024641505.1 of Gammaproteobacteria bacterium. Taxonomy (GTDB): domain Bacteria; phylum Pseudomonadota; class Gammaproteobacteria; order SG8-11; family SG8-11; genus UBA6920. Next base: position 8,787 of record JAHECY010000111.1, on the reverse strand, counting down.
GTGGCGTTCATGCCCTGGAACGGCTACAACTTCGAGGACTCCATCCTCATTTCCGAGCGCGTGGTGCAGGAAGACCGCTATACCACCATCCATATCGAAGAACTGACCTGCGTGGCCCGTGACACCAAACTGGGGCCGGAGGAAATCAGCGGCGACATACCCAACGTGGGTGAAGCGGCGCTGGCGAAACTGGACGAGTGCGGCATCGTGTACGTGGGCGCGGAAGTGAAGCCCGGCGATATCCTGGTCGGCAAGGTCACCCCCAAGGGCGAGACCCAGCTGACTCCGGAAGAAAAACTGCTGCGCGCGATTTTCGGTGAGAAGGCGTCCGACGTTAAGGACAGTTCGTTGCGCGTGCCAACGGGCATGGACGGCACGGTGATCGATGTGCAGGTATTCACCCGTGACGGCGTCAACAAGGACTCCCGCGCCAAGCAGATTGAAGAATCCGCGCTGGCCAAGGTGAAAAAGGACTTGCTGGATCAGTACCGCATCGTGGAAGAGGATATCTACCAGCGCGTGGAAAAACTGCTGGTGGGAAAGACCGCCGAGGGTGGTCCCGCGGGTCTGAAGTCCGGCACCAAGCTTGCCAAGCCTTATCTTGCGGAACTGGAGCGTTCCCGCTGGTTTGAAATCCGGATCAAGAGCGACGAAGTCAACCAACAGCTGGAACTGGCCGCCGAGCAGTTGAAACAACAGAAAGCCGACATGGATGCCCGTTTCGAGAAGGAGAAGGAAAAACTCACTTCCGGTGACGAACTGGCGCCCGGTGTGTTGAAGATGGTGAAGGTGTATCTGGCGGTGAAGCGTCGTATTCAGCCCGGCGATAAGATGGCCGGCCGTCATGGTAACAAGGGGGTTATCTCCCAGATCGTGCCCGTGGAAGACATGCCTTATACCGCCGATGGCATTCCCGTTGATGTGGTGCTCAATCCCCTGGGCGTACCCTCGCGTATGAACGTGGGCCAGGTGCTGGAAACCCATCTGGGTTGGGCTGCGAAAGGTTTGGGCTACAAGATTGGCCGCATGGTGGATCAGCAGGTTGCCATGGGCGAATTGCGGGGTTTCCTGGAAAAAGTTTACAACACCAGCGGTCACAAGGAAGACATCAAGGGTTTGACGGACGGCGAAGTGCTGGAATTGTCGAAGAACCTGCGCAGTGGCGTACCGATGGCGACACCGGTATTCGACGGTGCCGACGAGACCGAAGTGAAGAATATGCTGGCGCTGGCGGATCTGCCGGTTTCCGGGCAGACGCAATTGATCGATGGTCGTACCGGTGAATTTTTCGACCGCCTGGTGACCGTCGGTTATATGTATATGCTCAAGTTGAACCACCTGGTTGATGACAAGATGCATGCCCGTTCCACCGGTCCGTACAGTCTGGTGACCCAGCAACCGCTGGGTGGCAAGGCGCAATTCGGTGGTCAGCGTTTCGGGGAAATGGAAGTGTGGGCGCTGGAGGCATATGGCGCGGCCTATACGTTGCAGGAAATGCTGACGGTGAAATCCGATGACGTCAACGGCCGTACCAAGATGTACAAAAACATCGTCGATGGCGACCATCGCATGGAGCCCGGCATGCCCGAATCGTTCAATGTGTTGATCAAGGAAATTCGTTCACTGGGTATCGATTTCGAGCTTGAGCACGAATAGCGCACGCCCTGGGGGCGTGCCCGTTGACGACATTGACCAGTTAACCGTTTAGTAAGTACGGCAGGAGAGACCATGAAAGATCTGCTCAATCTGTTGAAACAACAAAGCCAGTCAGAAGACTTTGATGCGATTCGCATCGGGCTGGCTTCACCGGATAAAATCCGTTCCTGGTCCTACGGCGAAGTGAAGAAGCCGGAGACCATCAACTATCGCACCTTTAAACCGGAGCGTGACGGCCTGTTCTGCGCCAAGATCTTTGGCCCGGTGCGGGACTATGAATGCCTGTGCGGCAAGTATAAGCGCTTGAAACATCGGGGTGTCATCTGCGAGAAATGCGGCGTGGAAGTGACCCTGGCCAAGGTACGCCGGGAGCGCATGGGCCACATCGAGCTGGCGAGCCCGGTGGCCCATATCTGGTATCTGCGTTCGCTGCCCTCCCGTATCGGCCTGTTGCTCGACATGACGCTGCGTGATATCGAGCGCGTGCTTTATTTCGAAGCGTTCGTGGTCGTTGATCCCGGCATGACCCAGTTGGAACGCGGCCAGTTGCTGTCCGATGAAGCCTACCTGGACGCCATCGAGGAATACGGCGATGAGTTCGACGCGCGCATGGGCGCCGAAGCCATTTACGAATTGCTTAAATCCATCGACATGAAAGCCGAAGCCATCCGGTTGCGCGAGGAAATTCCGACCACCAGTTCGGAAACACGCTTGAAGAAGATCACCAAGCGTCTGAAGTTGCTGGAAGCCTTCGTTGAATCCGGCAATAAGTCCGAATGGATGATTATCACGGTGCTGCCGGTACTGCCGCCGGAACTGCGGCCCCTGGTTCCGTTGGACGGCGGCCGTTTCGCCACCTCGGACCTGAACGACTTGTACCGCCGTGTTATCAACCGTAATAACCGGTTGAAGCGGCTGCTGGATTTGAACGCGCCCGACATCATCGTGCGCAACGAAAAGCGCATGCTGCAGGAAGCGGTGGATGCGCTGCTGGATAACGGCCGGCGCGGCCGGGCCATCACCGGCTCCAACAAGCGCCCGTTGAAGTCCCTGGCGGACATGATCAAGGGCAAGCAAGGCCGGTTCCGGCAGAACCTGCTGGGCAAGCGCGTGGATTATTCCGGCCGTTCGGTCATCGTGGTCGGGCCCACCCTGAAACTGCACCAGTGCGGTCTGCCCAAGAAAATGGCGCTGGAACTGTTCAAGCCATTTATTTTCAGTAAATTGGAGCTGCGCGGTCTGGCCACCACCATCAAGGCGGCCAAGAAAATGGTCGAACGCGAAGGTCCGGAAGTCTGGGATATTCTGGAAGAAGTCATCCGCGAGCATCCGGTCCTGTTGAACCGGGCGCCGACGCTGCACCGTCTGGGTATCCAGGCGTTTGAGCCGGTATTGATCGAAGGCAAGGCTATTCAATTACATCCTCTGGTGTGTACCGCGTTCAACGCGGATTTCGATGGTGACCAGATGGCGGTGCACGTACCGCTGTCCCTGGAAGCACAGTTGGAAGCGCGTGCCCTGATGATGTCTACGAATAACGTATTGTCGCCCGCCAACGGCGAACCCATTATCGTACCGTCTCAGGACGTGGTGCTGGGGCTGTATTACATGACCCGTGAGCGCGTCAATGCCAAGGGAGAAGGCACCATATTCAAAGACGTGGGAGAGGTTCACCGCGCCTATGAAACGCGCTCCGTTGAGCTGCAAGCCCGTATCAAGTGCCGGATCAAGATGATCGAGCTTACCGAAACCGGTGTCCGCAAGGAATCCGTTAAACTGGTGGATACCACAGTCGGGCGCGCGCTGTTGTCGGAAATCCTGCCCCCGGGCTTGCCGTTCGACCAGGTGAACCAGGTGATGACTAAAAAGTCGATTTCACGCATGGTAAACATCAGCTACCGCAAGGTCGGTTTGAAGGAAACGGTCATTTTCGCCGATCGGTTGATGTATACCGGTTTTCATTACGCCACCCGTTCCGGCGCTTCTTTCGGTGTCAACGACATGGTGGTGCCGGAGGAGAAGCAGACGATCATCGCGGCTGCCGAAGTGCAGATCAAAGAGATCGAAAACCAGTATATCTCCGGTTTAGTTACCAATGGCGAACGCTACAACAAGGTGGTGGATATCTGGTCGCGTACCAATGATCAGGTGGCCAAAGCCATGATGGAAAAGCTTGGTGGTGAAGATATTATCGATTCCACGGGCAAGAGCGTACGTCAGGCGTCGTTCAATTCCATATATATGATGGCGGATTCCGGTGCGCGAGGCAGTGCCGCTCAGATTCGTCAGCTGGCGGGGATGCGCGGCCTGATGGCCAAGCCTGACGGATCGATCATTGAAACACCGATTACCGCGAACTTCCGTGAAGGTCTGGACGTTTTACAGTACTTTATTTCCACTCACGGCGCCCGTAAGGGGCTGGCCGACACCGCGCTCAAGACCGCTAACTCCGGTTACCTCACCCGCCGTCTGGTGGACGTGGCGCAGGATCTGGTGGTGACCGAGGAAGATTGCGGTACCACGGAAGGTCTGACCATGATGCCGCTGATCGAAGGCGGCGACGTGGTTGAACCGCTGCGTGAACGGGTGTTGGGGCGGGTCATGGCCAAGGATCTGTTGAAGCCTGGCAGTACTGAGGTGGTGGTGCCTGCCGGTACTTACCTCGATGAACATTGGACGGATCGGCTGGAAGAGCTGGGTGTGGATCAGATCATTGTCCGTTCCCCCATTACCTGCCTCAACCGCTATGGGGTGTGCGCGGCCTGTTACGGCCGTGACCTGGCCCGTGGCCATACCATCAATCAGGGCGAGGCGGTGGGTGTTATCGCCGCGCAGTCCATCGGTGAGCCGGGTACCCAGTTGACCATGCGTACCTTCCATATCGGTGGTGCGGCGTCGCGGGCGGCGGCGGTCAACAATATTGAAATCAAGAACAAGGGCACGATCCGGCTGCATAACATCAAGTTGGTTGAGCATAAGGCTGGCCATCAGGTGGCGGTATCCCGTTCCGGGGAAGTGATAATTCACGATACCCATGGTCGTGAGCGTGAGCGCTACAAGATTCCCTATGGCGCGGTGCTCAGCGCCAAGGACGGTAACGAGGTGGAAGCCGGGCAAGTGATCGCCAACTGGGATCCGCATACCCATCCCATCATTACCGAGGTGGCCGGCAGCGTGAAGTTTTCGGACTTCCACGACGGCATCACGGTGCAGCGCGATGTGGATGAGGTAACCGGTTTGTCGAGCATGGTGGTCACCGATCCCAAACAGCGCGGCACTCATGCCAAGGACTTGCGTCCGATGGTGAAGTTGCTGGATCCTACGGGCAAGGATTTGTGCCTGGTGGGCACCGAGATTCCGGCTCACTACTTCCTGCCGGCGGGCGCGATTGTCAGCCTGGAGGATGGCGCCGAAGTGGCGGTGGGTGACGTTATTGCGCGTATTCCCCAGGAGTCCTCCAAGACTCGTGACATTACCGGCGGTCTGCCGCGGGTGGCGGAATTGTTTGAAGCCCGTAAGCCTAAAGAGCCGGCAATTCTTGCGGAAATCAGCGGCATTATCAGCTTTGGCAAAGAGACCAAGGGTAAGCAACGTCTGGTAATCACGCCGTCCGAAGGCGAAGTCTACGAGGAACTGATACCCAAGTGGCGTCATGTTACCGTGTTTGAAGGCGAGCATGTGGAGCGGGGCGAAGTGATCGTGGAAGGCGCGCCCAACCCCCATGACATCCTGCGCTTGCAGGGCGTGGAAGCGCTGGCCAATTACATCGTCAATGAAGTGCAGGATGTTTACCGTCTGCAGGGCGTGAAGATCAACGACAAGCACATCGAAGTCATTGTGCGCCAGATGATGCGTAAGGTGGAAATCAAGCATCCCGGCGACAGTCGATTGCTGGCCGGTGAGCAGGTGGAGCGTACCCGCGTGACCTTGGAGAACGAAAAGCTGCTGGCCGATGGCAAGCAACCGATCATCGCCGAGCCGCAGCTATTGGGTATCACCAAAGCATCATTGGGTACCGAGTCGTTCATCTCCGCGGCGTCTTTCCAGGAAACCACCCGCGTGTTGACCGAAGCGTCGGTGCATGGGCGGCGTGATGACCTTAAAGGTCTCAAGGAAAATGTCATCGTCGGACGCTTGATTCCCGCAGGAACTGGATTGGCTTACCATGCGGAACGCCTGCGTAAACGTCAGAAGGATCACCCGATCTTCCCGACGGCGAAAGAAGTTAGTGTTGTGGTGCCAGGTGACACTGGAACTGCTGAGGAAATTATTACCGAGTAGGCACCTGGGCGGAATGCCGCCCAGTTTTTCTCTAAACTGCAGAAATTAAAACATTAGTCAGGATGTAGAAGTCTTGACAGTATCTGGGCATGTGCCTACAATGCCCGACTCTTTGACAGGCAGGACTTCGGTTTCTGCCTGTCCTTATTATATGGACTACTGGCCCGGAGAAATCCAAACATGGCAACAATCAATCAGTTAGTGCGTAAGCCTCGGGTGCGGCAGAAAAAGAAGAGTGCCGTCCCAGCGCTGAATTCCTGCCCGCAGAAGCGGGGGGTTTGCACTCGAGTTTATACGACCACACCAAAGAAGCCGAATTCGGCGTTACGGAAGGTGGCACGTGTACGCCTGACAAATGGTATGGAAGTAACCACCTACATCGGCGGTGAAGGTCATAACCTGCAAGAGCATTCGGTTATTTTGATCCGCGGTGGACGTGTCAAGGACTTACCCGGTGTGCGTTATCATACCGTGCGCGGCAGCCTGGATACCTCCGGGGTTGATGGTCGTCGTCGTGGTCGTTCCAAGTACGGCACCAAGCGGCCCAAAGCCTAACTTTATATATAGAAACGAATACGCGAAAACATTCAAGGTTAACGAACCATGTCAAGAAGACGCTTAGCATCCAAACGGCCCACGATTCCGGATCCGAAATACGGGGATACGACGTTGGCGCGTTTCATCAACGTGATCATGTTGTCCGGCAAGAAATCCGTGGCGGAAAGCATCGTATACGGCGCCCTGGATCAGATTCAGGAAAAGAAGAAGGCTGATCCGCGTGAAATCTTTAACAATGCGCTGGAGAACGTCCGTCCCGTGGTAGAGGTCAAGTCACGCCGCGTGGGCGGTGCCACCTATCAGGTGCCGGTGGAAGTGCGTCCGGAGCGTCGCATGGCGCTGGCCATGCGCTGGTTGGTGGATGCCAGCCGCAAGCGCGGTGAAAAATCGATGGCGGCGCGGTTGGCCGGTGAATTGATGGACGCCTCGGAAAATCGTGGCTCCGCGGTGAAAAAGCGCGAAGATACCCACCGTATGGCGGAAGCCAATAAGGCGTTCTCCCATTACCGTTGGTAATTGGCTGATTCAAGGCATAGACAATTTATTTAGCAGAAATTCGAGGTTCGTGTGGCACGCAAGACTCCTATAGACCGTTACCGTAATATCGGCATCATGGCACATATCGATGCCGGTAAGACCACGACCACGGAACGTGTTCTGTTCTACACGGGTGTGTCGCATAAAATCGGTGAAGTGCACGATGGCGCCGCCACCATGGACTGGATGGAGCAGGAGCAGGAACGCGGTATTACCATTACCTCCGCGGCGACCACCTGTTTCTGGAGCGGCATGGATAAGCAATTCCCGGAACATCGCATCAACATCATCGACACCCCCGGCCACGTGGACTTCACTATCGAAGTAGAGCGCTCATTGCGCGTGCTCGATGGCGCGTGCGCGGTGTTCTGCGCGGTGGGCGGCGTAGAGCCGCAATCCGAAACCGTGTGGCGCCAGGGCAATAAATACGGCGTGCCGCGCATGGCGTTCGTCAATAAAATGGACCGGGCCGGTGCCAACTTCCTGCGTGTGGTCAAGCAGATCAGAGAACGTTTGAATGCGAATCCGATTCCCATTCAGATTCCCATCGGTGCTGAAGAAAAATTCAAGGGCGTCGTGGATTTGATTCGGATGAAGGCCATTTATTGGAACGAAACCGATCAGGGCATGACTTATGAAGCCAAGGAAATACCCGCGGAATTGAAAGACCTGTGCCAGGAATGGCACGAGAAGATGGTGGAAGCCGCCGGTGAAGCCACCGAAGAATTGATGGAGAAGTACCTCGAGGAAGGGGACTTGTCCGTAGAAGAAATCAAGAAAGGTCTGCGTATCCGTACTCTGAACAACGAAGTCGTGCCCTGTCTGTGCGGCTCCGCGTTCAAGAACAAGGGCGTGCAGGCGATGTTGGACGCGATTGTCGAGTACATGCCCGCGCCGATCGATGTACCTGCGATCAAGGGTCATTTGGACGACGCCGCCGGTACCGAAGCGGAACGTCATCCCAGCGATGATGAACCGTTCTCCGCGTTGGCGTTCAAGATTGCCACCGACCCGTTCGTGGGCACGCTGACCTTCTTCCGGGTCTATTCCGGGGTGTTGAAATCCGGTGATTCGGTTTACAATCCGATCAAAGATCGTAAAGAACGCGTTGGCCGTATCGTGCAGATGCACGCCAACAGTCGTGAAGAAATCAAGGAAGTGCTGGCCGGTGACATCGCCGCCGCCGTTGGTCTGAAAGATGTGACCACGGGCGAGACCCTGTGTGACCTGAACAATATTATCACCCTGGAAAAGATGGACTTCCCGGAGCCGGTAATTTCCGTGGCGATCGAGCCCAAGACCAAGGCGGACCAGGAAAAGATGGGGATTGCGCTGAGCAAACTGGCGCAGGAAGACCCGAGTTTCCGGGTGCGGACCGACGAGGAATCCGGCCAGACCATTATTTCCGGCATGGGCGAGTTGCACCTGGAAATCATCGTCGACCGTATGAGGCGCGAGTTCAAGGTGGAAGCCAACGTAGGCGCGCCTCAGGTGGCCTATCGCGAGACTATTCGTACCAAGGTGGAGCAGGAAGGCAAGTTCGTGCGCCAGTCCGGTGGCCGCGGTCAGTACGGTCATGTGTGGTTGCGCATCGAGCCCCAGGAGACGGGTAAAGGCTATGAATTCGTCAACGGCATCGTCGGCGGTGTGGTGCCACGGGAATACATTCCCGCGGTTGATAAAGGCATCCAGGAACAGGTTCAGAACGGTGTCATCGCCGGCTTCCCGGTGGTGGATGTGAAGGTCACTATTTTC
>JAHECY010000202.1 GCA_024641505.1 Gammaproteobacteria bacterium | reverse complement strand
AGTCAGCTATATGTTTGGCCTGCCCATTTCGCTCACGCCTGGCGGTATACAGATGGACTTGTATCAGGAAGACATCACCACGCAGATGAACGACGGGGATCTGGATAAACGTTTTCAGTTTTTGCTACAAACCGGTGTGATGGGCTCGGCGCTGGAACATGCCGTGCCGGAGCAGATGTTTAATACTCCAAACGATCCTGTGGAAGCGATTTCGGCGGTGAAGGCGTTGCAGATGGCTAAACATTCCGGGCAACGGATCTATCTGATAACAAAGGAAAACAAAGACCAAATACTTCAGGACATTCACCATGACGCCAACACCATGAGAGAAATTAGCGATACATTGATGACCGACAAAATTGTGATTACTCATACAGACGCAATCGGTATTCCTGGGTGGTCTGGCTCTGGCTATATTATCCTTGATCCAGTCGTGGGTGATGGTGCATATAGGATCGGTGGAAGCCTAAACGGTGCAATATATATGGGTACAGCTTTAGGCTACCTATTTACCTCGATGGTTGTTTTAGCAGCTTTAATTCCTAGTTGGAACCATCCATTTGCAGGTCAAGTAGCTCTGGCGTTTGCGGCAGTAATGATTTTTGTAATCCTTTCTACCATCATTGCGTCAATTATCTTTGAGGATCAATGGGGTTGCTTTATGAAAGGATGGGGTCTTGGTTCAGCATTTGGTACAGGACTACTTAAAATATTTAATCGTAGAGGAATGATTCCGTCTTCTAACGGGCTCATGCTTCTGATGCTAACATCTGTATCTGTCGGTATAACAGGCTTAAAAACAGGATACAAGCAATGCGAAGAATAGTTAGTTCTCGAGATAATTCTTCTAAAGCGGGCTGGCCAGCTATGAATACATTTGAGGTTGTATTAACTTCTATATCCTGTTTTTCATTACTTTTGTACCTAGTGATTTTGCCGTACAATTATTGGATAAATGATGTTGTTCAATGCGTAATTATAATTTCTTTTGCATTAGCTATCGGATCAATTTTTCTCAGAATTAAAGAAAACAATAAGAGCGATTCAAAAATATATACACTTGCAGGAAAAATAAGTGAAGTCAAACCCGACATGTTTGGCTGGAAATTCCTCTTGGATGAACAAGAATGCTATATGCTGGCTAACAATTTTGACCTAAATATTCAAGGAAAATATGCTATTGTATCGGGCAAATCTCATGGTGAGGCATTTATATCTTACATCGTATACATAGTAGATAACGGACAAACCATCAGGACCACATTATATTTAAACATGCTTACAACAGTGCTAACGTTAGTTGCGGCATTTCTTCTTATGTACCCATCAGGGTTTATCTCTTCCATATCACCTTTTTTCAAAGCACCGATTATATTCATTCTATTAACAATAAGCACATTTCTTTTGCATGATGCCATGAAAAAATATAAAGCATTCACATTTAATAAGAAGCAAAGAATGAAATGTTAACACCAACTCGGTAGCTTGCTCGGCTCATAGCAGGCTGTCTTCCCCAAATAATATATACCAACCACTGTTAATACCTCGCAGGAATAAACCGAGGTCAACAGCAAGACCATCCGGCGAATGCATTATACCGAAAACACGATGACAATATTCGATGAGCGCTATAAGACTCGATGACACGACAAAGCTTTCCCTGAAGGATCGCTACACTTCAGTCATCAAAAGAACAAGCGTGAAATAGATTAAGCGACTTTTTTCAGCGCATATTCGTGATGCAAACCACCGAGTACCGGTCGTTTAACAACTTCATAACCATCCGGCAACTGATGCCGATGACCCGATGGCGGCGGCCGCGTATTTTCCGGCAACGGCACCGGAATCCCCGGCCCCAAACTCATGTGCGGCTTGGCGTGATTGTAATACGCGGTCCACTCTTTCAGTATCCTGTGCAGATGCCGTTCGCTCAGAATGATCACATGATCTGTCAGCTCCCGACGGATAGTGCCGACTACCCGTTCCACGTGGGCATTGGCGGTAGGCTGACGCACCGGGACTTTCAACACATGCAGTCCCAAGTGATTCAAGGTGCGATCCACTTGTTCTGAAAAAATAGGTTTCCCGGGGACAGTATACCTATTTGCTCTAACTGACAGTCGGCTTCCGGCCAAGCTTCCTCCTGAACAATTCATTGCCGGGCATAGTGTTTACTCTCAGCGTCAGCCATGACGCCGACAACGATACCTTGACTTACGCCTGGACCCTGATCAGTACACCAGCCGGTGCCAACACCAGCCTCTCCGATCCGGCATCGGCCACGCCCTACTTCGTGCCCGCGATCGAGGGCGACTACATCGCCCAGTTGATCGTCAATGACGGCATCGATGCCAGCACTCCGGACAGCGTGCTGATCCATGTGGTACGGCCCCGCCCGACAATGGACGTAGACCTGAGCCTGGGCAGCCGCGGCCGCTTGCTGGTGCTGCTGGACAACACCCTGCCGGCGGACAGCCTGGAAGCGCCGTTGGCCACCCAGCGCCTGCTGTTGCAACAAACCCTAGATGCGGCCCAGTGGTCGTACACCATTACCGATACCCCGGACGCTTTCGCTCTTGAACTGCGCAGCGGCGGCTACCTCAACTACGCCATCTTGAGCGGTTACCAGAAACTGGATAACCCGGTGGCCAAGGAACTGCGCGAAGCGGTCAACCGCGGCGAGGGCCTGCTGGTGGCCGGCGGCCATGACAACCGCAACAGTGAACTGGCGGAGGTGCTGGGCGTGGGCTTCAACGGCAGCTTCCCCGACGCCTTGGGTGTCGAGGTGGCGGTGTCCGACCTGAGCGGTGAGAGCGCCACTGTCACCCTGCTGGACGGCGAGGAAATAATCCTCACCGATGCCATCACCGCCAAAGCCGCGGCTCTCAACCACGATGCCCTGAACATCTATAACTGGGTGCGTAATAACATCGAATGGCTCCCCACATGGGGCGCCACCCAAAGCGCCGACCACACCCTGGGCAGTTTAAAGGGCAACAGCATGGACATCGCCGCCCTCACCATCGCCCTGCTGCGGGCCTCCCAGATCCCGGCCCGGTACGTCCACGGCACCATCGACGTGCCCATCGCCAAGTTCATGAACTGGGCCGGTGGTTTTACCAATGCCGAAGCCGCACTCCGCTTCGCCGCCTCCGGCGGCATCCCCACCGAGGGCGTGATCACCGGCGGTAAACTCGCCTCCGCCCGACTGGAACATATCTGGGTGGAAGCCGCCACCGACTTCGAGCCCT
>JAHECY010000110.1 GCA_024641505.1 Gammaproteobacteria bacterium | reverse complement strand
GTTTGCAATTGTGCAAGCTTGAGTTCTTGCGCGCTATACGCTTCCACTTCATGATTCCTGCCCATGAACGGCCGCAGTTTCCAGCCTTGCTCACCGTCAAATATCTGTACTGAGGTCACATCGGGATATTTCACTTCCAGACGTTGTTTGCGCGGACGTTGTAAATCCATCGTAAACGGTACCTGCACGAGCTTGCCGGGATCTTCCGCTTCCTTGCTGCGGGCAATCGCCGCTTGAATACGGGCGGTACGGCTCAGGGAACGATTCAGTTGTGATGCCGCCGGGTTAAGATCTTTTTTGGGTTTAACATAGCCGGCATCCATTTTACCGGTCATCTGCATGCTCTTCACGGCTCGCCAGGATTTCAAACCACCACGCGCCTGCGCATTTTTCTCAATAATTTGCGCTACGCTCAGATTGGATGGCTTGAGTTTGTGTTCGGTTGATTTGTTGCTGAGTTTGGCACTGGGCTTGGCCGCAACATGCCTGGTGGATGCGGCAGCATGATCGCTTGCCATACTGTAAGGCGAGCCGACGATCAAACCACAACTGATCACCACAAGATTTAATTTACGTAACATAGTCATTCACTCCAGATTCTAGATGTTAATACCGGCGCGGTTTACTGCACGATGATTCCATCCGCACGGAATTTTCCGACCACGATGCTGACGCGATTTCCCGGCTTGACGATCTTGCTGGGATTGCCAAACACCATGAAATAAACATGATTGGCTTCGGCCTTGCCTGCCTGGCGTACCTCACCCACTTTTTCCAGTGTCGGTACCGACAGCGTCACGCCACTGGCTTCGTCCTTTAAATAAGCCTTGACGGATTTATCACCCAGGATCTTGGCTTTGTTCGGATCCAGTACCCGGTAACGGAATTCCAGCATGTAGTTGGATGAAATCAACTTCACACCGGCAATATCGATGCCCCAGGTACGTTTGTAATATTCACTGTTATGTGCCGACCAGTTCTTGCGTGCTGCATTCGCCTCTGCCGCCGATTTGTGCGTGGCGTCCGCTGCACTGGCCAGCGTGGCTGTTAAGAAAAAACTGCTCGCGAGCAAGCCCGCGAGCAGTCCAACCTGTTTCATTACACACTTACTTGACATGTGACACTACTCTTTACTTAGCGACCACTTAACGCGACCGTCTGCGGACTGTTCAACGCATTGTCCGTAAAGGTCAGCGTACCGCTGCGTGTTGCAACCGTCGTTGGTGTAAAGGTTACCGTTACACTACAGGTGCCACCTACTGGAACAATAGCACCGCTACAGGTATCGGTCGCGATGGCAAATTGCGTCGTGGCCGGTGCGTTGTTGGTCACCACCGCACTGGTGATGGTCAACGGCGCGTTACCGATGTTGGTCACTGTCTCGACACGGAATGCGGTGGTGTTATTCGCAATCGTACCAAAGGCAATCGACACAGCCGACAGGCTCACGACGGGTGCTGCACCGACACCCTGCAAGCCGATACTTTGTGTACCAACGCTATCGGTCACACTCAGTGTCGCCACACGATTAAAGCGTGCGGTCGGCGTGAAGGTGACATTGATCGTGCAATTTGTACCTACCGCTAGCACCAGACCATCGATACAGGTACCGCCGGGAGCAATTGCAAAGTCGCCCGGGTTAGTGCCACTGATGGTAATTGCATTGGTTGCGATCAGCGTGACCGGCAAGAGACCTGAGTTCGTTAACGTTGCGGTTAACGGAGCACTGGTCGTACCAACCAAGGTACTCGGGAAGACCAGCGTTGCGGGGCTTAGCACTGCCGCACCAGCCAACTCATCCGCACCGATGTCGTACTGCGCACCTTGTGGACGTGGATCACCATCATAGTCATAGGCAGGCGCCGATGCAGGTCTGCCCGCATCCGCTGCTGATGAAGTGCTGTCTAACAGATGATAGTTACCATTATAGACAACAGCCGTGGTGTTACCCGGATCCGTCAACGAGATGGGTCCGAAGTGCAGATCCACAAAGTTACCTGATTCATCCAGGGTTGCTGCAGCAGCAATCTGGAAGTTCGGCTGGAACGGAGTACCCGGTTCAAATTGCAGACCAGGTAATACACGTGAGCCGTTGCAATACTGATGAACCAGCTTCGGATCCGCCGCGGTATTACCTTGTGTTGGATAACCCGGAATAATGGCTGTTAACACGTCGAAACGTGGTGTCAGATTCAGATTCGCATCAGCCGAGAGAGCGGTCGGGCTGGTGTTACCCACCACACCCATATCCCAATAAGCGGCACCGCTGACACATTCACCGGTTGCTGTCTGTGATACCAACGCGCTACCGGTATGCGCGACTGCATCGTTCCAGTTGTTGGACGCGATCATCGTCGCAGCAGGTACACCATTCGCATCCGGACGCATGTCAAAGAAGAACGAACGGTTCTGCCAAACGATGTTGTTGCGCAACAGCGGATTGGAGATGCCATAGGTTGTATCCGCTACACCCGTCGCCGCAGCCAATGCTGCTGAGGTTGTTTCGGAGCTGATACCCGCCGGGCCAGGAACACCCGCAGTCGGGCCGGTGCTCACACCATTCACGATGGTATTGAACAGATTGCCGGTCATACCCATGCTGTCGTTCGATGCAATCGTATTGTTAACGAGATGGCTGTTAAGTGTGTTGTACATTGATACACCACCACCCGCCCAACCAGCGACGTTATTCACGATCATATTGTTGATCATGTTGACACGCCACCAACGTGCTTGCGGACGTGTTGCATTGACTTCAGCACCGTTGATGTCTTGCAGGCGCACACCACCACCCTGGCCGGCGCGGGCAAAGTTACCCTGGATTAAGTTGCTGTCTACGGTCACGTTACCCGTACCCAGGTTGGAGATGAGTTCGCCTTCAATCGCAATACCACCACCGTTCTGCGTACCGGTCTGGTTATAACTCTCGTTGAACAGAATGAAGTTCTTCGAGATGTTACCGTTACGACTGTGACCGAGGTGACCAATACCACCACCGTCGGCGCTGCTGTAGTTACCGCAGATCCAGTTGCCAGTGACTTTATAGTTGTCACTACCGGCACAGATCGACAGACCACCGCCCGCACCACCGGAGTTCGCGGCATTTACAGCACCCGGTGCACCTTCGACCATACCGTTGGTAGAAATGCTGTTGTTGTGAATGTTGACATTCACGTCATACGCCAAACCAGCACCATTCAGGCTGTTTGCTGCATTGAGGTTCGGCAGCGTCTGACCTTCCAGATACGGTTGGCCAACACGCACACCGCCATTGAATGGACCGGCGTTACCGTACACACGGTTATTCGCAATTTCCAAACCATGCGCCCAACCATTGACGTAGATACCACCGCCGGCATCACCGCCAGTAACAGTGACACCATCGATTAACGACGCCGCACACTTGAAGTTGTTGGCACTGTAGTTTGGATTCGCATTGCCATTAGGCAGCGTTGCACGGCAGTCGCCATTTTCGTTGCCATTGAGGTGAGTGGTACCGTTACTACGGAACTCTTTCGCCAGCACGGTAATGCCCGCACCTTCTTCGCTCGCCAGAACGGAAGGTTCCAGTTTCAGTATGCCACCGGTAATTTCCTGACCCGGTAATGGATCCACTGGCGGATTACCCGGGATGACATTGCCTTGATCATCCAGACCAAACTTGGTGTTGATCAAAGTACGCCATTGACGCAGCTTCTGATTCGGATATTTGGTGGCGTTGATCACCACTGAGCTCGCACCAACACCTTGCAGTTGGACTGGTTTGTACATCACCACCAGTTCCGGATAGCTACCGGCTTCCAGGATGATCAGATCACCCGGATTAGCCGCGTCGATCGCATCCTGAATTGGATGTGCCAGACCGTCAGCCACCGCGGTATCCACCGGATTGACAACAGTCGGAGCCGGATCACCGCTGGATATAACATGCAGTGTCACCGCATCGATTGACTTGTTGCCGTTGTCTGCGGTGATTTCCAGTTCACCGGTGGTCACCGTTGCAGGTACCGTGGCGGTGATTGATGTATCACTCCAGCTTGTCACGGTTAACGTAATGCCGTTGACAGAAACCCTGCCCGTCGCACTACCAAAACCATAATGACGCGTAATCTTCGGTTGGTTAGCCGGTGCATTCAGTGCAGTGGGTCCGGCATAAGCAGGATTCAACACACTGACATCACCCAGCGCCTGGATCGTAATAGTGTTACCACCACCTTCACGTACCCATGGTCCAGTACCGTTGCTGCTATCCACACGCGCAATCGCAGGAGTCGCATCCGGATATTGGCAATCCACGGGTTGATAGCTGGAGGCATTCGCATACGCGGCTGTTGGTAATACCGGGGTATCCAGATAGCTGGTTTGACCCGGCAAGGTTGGCCATGCGTAGCAGAAGTTGCTGAACATCGGGTTGTACATTGGATCGATGATCATCTTCGGTTTGCCATTGGCATCGACCGCGCCTGATGGATCGGCAATCGGGCCTGGATCGTTCATACACCAGGTCAGCATGTTCGGTGCATAGCCCGATGGATTGGGCACGTTCGCATCATAGGTTGATACGGTCATACCATTGAAGCTGCCGTACTTGTCGTTATAGACACGGCCGATTTCGATACCGTTGTAATCACGAATTGCGATCGGTGCATTCGGCAGTGCGGCCTTTTCACCAAAGCTCGGTGAGTACGGGTCGAATTCTGCCGCGGCGTCATTCAGCATGATACCGGTGAAGTGTGCGGCGACCATCGTCGGGGTGAACACCTGGAAGTCCGCACCACCTTGGGATTGATCATCGAGTACCACTTCTTTGCGGTCACACAGCGGACGATCTTCGCCAGCATAAGGTGACACATTCTGCAGTTCCGGGAACATCGATAAATAATCCGGAACGCGATGCAGACGACCCACGCATGGCGGGAAGGCCGCGCCGGAACCCAATGTATACGGGTTATTCAGGGTGGCTTGATCTTTCAGGATGAAGACATTGCCCACACCGGCAAACTGCGTGGCAGTATCGGGATTCATCCATGAGTCGCCATTGAAGACGTTATTGTCTTCTTCCTTGACGATCTCATAACCCTCGGGCAACACCACTTCCACGACATACTTGCCGGGCGCTAATTGTGGTTTGGTCGAATCGCTCGGGAAGCGATAGCGGCCATCGTACACCGCAGGTTGGATCTGGTTAAACACATGTTGACCGTCATAGCACTTGAACTGATCGGCCGCACCTAATGTTGAGGTAACGAACGGATCGGTTACTGCATCACCGGGGCAATGCATGTTATTAACATTGGCATCCCAGCTGCTGGTCGTGGTGGTGTCGATCAGAGCCAGACTTTCGCTGCCATCGGCATTGATGGTCTTCGTGTAGAGATTAATTTTTACATTGGCGACACCCGGTTCCCAAGGCAACTGGCCTTCGAGTTGTGGATCATCGAGCGCGCGAGTGGACGCGTAGTACACCATACCGGTGAGACCACCGTTTTCACCTGTGGCATAAGGTTGCTTGCCCCAATCGACCACGGCGGTCTGATTGACAAAACCTTGAATACCTTCGGCAACCACGCTACCTGGATCGAAGCGTTCGGTTTTACCGCCAACATACGTTGAACCCGGATATTGTAATCCTGATGGTAACGACGTGGTTTCGGTTGAATTCAACACACCCGCATATGGACCCGTTAAATCTGGTTTACCACCGGCGTCATACACCACGTGTACCTTGGTGCCTTTGTAACGGGTGGTATCGGTTTCCAGTACATACCAGTTGAACAGTGGGAACAATTCATTGGTACCACCGTTACCGGCCAGGTCTGTACCCAGATAGTTAGAGATACTACCGTCACGGAAGCGAACGTTGAGCGGGATCATCGGGATGCCCGCATCGTCGGCATCCTGAATACCGTTGCCATTGTTATCAATGAACGCGGTCTGCTGGATGCGAGTAAACCAGTTAAATACCGGAATCGAACCCATCGCAATAGTTTGTGCATCAGAACCAGCCGGAACGTTTACTGCTTTATAGGCAATGATCTGATCCAACCACTGATCCCAAATGACCAGTTCATGATTACCAGGCGGAACACCAGTTAAGGTAAAGTTGCCCAAATTGTCGCACATGGCATAGGAAATATTTTCCGCAGTGCCATTCAAGTTAATGCTGACCTGACATTGCGTATGGCTCAGTGCCGCGCGGCAAGTCTCATCAACGCTACCAGCGGTCGCGCAACTGTCATTCAGATTGGCTGCAGGCGGACGATCCATATGCAAGCTGGAGATGTTACCGGTGATCATGTTGGTCCATTTGATCGCCGGGTCCACCGCTGCATCCGCTGCCTGTTTGGCTTTGACGTGTTCGGGATTAATGAAACCAATGAAAGAATGGAAACCGGGCGAACCGAATTCCTGCCAGTAACCGGGTTCACCGGGTTTCACGAACGTATCGTTTACCGGTGTACCTTCCAGCGTCGAGACTTGTACCCAAGCTTCGCCCTTGTTGGCACGTTCGATACCGGGAATCGCTAATACGTCGTAACGACCTGGTTCAACATTCTTGATTAACGCCATACCGGCTAACGGTGAAGGGTTGCCTTGATCGTCGAGTTCTGGACAGGTGGTGATGACGCCCATCGGGGTGGGTAATGGACACAGGTTTGCACCTGAACCGTCGGTGGCTATGGTGCCCGCCAACGCGTTGGTTAATGGCATACCTGCCAGGTCATAAGTCGTCTGGCCGGCGATGTCACCGGTGCTACCGCGTGTGTCGAATAAGTTAATCGTGAAACCACCCAAACCTGGTTCGCCGTCATCGACGCCACCGTTGGTTGGACCACTGTCTTCAAATACGATGACACTGATCTGACCACCGGGTAAGGGATTGCGTGGGGCAAGTACTGTCACCGCTAACTTACCGGGGGCAATTGTCGAACCACCCATCGCATGACCATACACAGGTGTAGCGGTACCGATTGAATCCGGATCACCATCAATCGAATCACCGGGTAATACCGAGATGAAATAACGTTTGGCTGGATCCAGCACGACGTCTGCAGGCAAACTACGTACGGCAGGAACAACCGGTAAACCGCCGTCCTGTGTATTCGCATCACCACAACTGCGTGGACCAGTACAACCGGCGGCAACCACGGGCATAAAGCTCTTATGGAAATTGGTCGACACGCTTTGCGGCGGTGTCACAACACCCGCTGACGTACCGGTGCCGGATGGATTGGTTGGATCGGCAAACCAGGTATTATCTTCTTCAATTACCCAGCTGTAATCATTGTCGGGAATTGCTGACTTGTCTTGTGTGTCGAGAACAGCAACCTGCAAACCACTGCCCGGCGTAAAGTTCAACGTGACATTGGCCGGTGCACTGGCTACGCCTTGTGCATTCACCACGTGATACGTGAAGGTATAGCTGGTTGCAGCGGTTGGTGCCGGATTTGTTTGCGCGCTAAAGGAACCATCAGGTTGTAAAATGACGGTTAACCCGGCTGGGACCACATCCAATGCCGCCGTTAATTTGTAATTCAGTGTATCGATATCGTTACTCAACACACCAGGAAGATTTACCTTGAGCAGCGTGGCGACTTTGCTGGTGTAGATATCCGCATTGGCGGTCGGTACGCCAGAAGCAACGGCGCTGATTTTCACGGTTGCCGGATAATCTTTGCCATCACCAATACAATGACCCTGGTAGGTAAAGGTATCCGTCGTCACCGTTGCGCCATTGTTAGGCGTATAGATGAAGCTGCCGTTGGAATTCAGTGTTACCGTACCATTGGTCGGGTTGGCGGTGACTACAATTGCGGAGAGTCCACGGTCGTTGCTCAACACGTTGCCACTAAAGAAGGTGCTGTTAAAGCTTGCCGCGAAGTCATCATTGTTCGCCTGACAGACTAATGCGGTAGGCAGCGCGCCACCGGCAACTTGCAGCACGGCTTGCATACCACCGGACTGTTTGTTAGCGGAGGTTGCTAACTCACGATCGAAAATGCCATACGCATTGGGCGTATAAGCCGTACCGGTTACCGGCGGACTGACGAGGACATCGTTGGTCTTGCCGGCTGGTAACAACAATTGGGTTTTGACCTTGGGGTTACCCGGTTGCACGTTGCCGTCTTCGGCAACCACCGCCATCGGCAGACCGGTTGTCGTTGGCACATGCGAATGTAAACCCGCATTGGCCAAACGTAACATCACCTTGCCCGTCAGCGCATCACCGGCAACCGGTAACACGTTAGAGGTTAGTGAAGTTGGATCAAAACTGTGACCATTCACCAGGAAGTAAATCGGTGTGTAATTCACCGCCGGTGGATACATCGCTTCATTGATCGTACCCGTACAAGCCACAGTCAGATCAGCAGTGCAACCACCGCTGAATAACGCGGCTTGATCGACAGTGGTATTTTGCTTCGGATCAATTTCGCTGAACAACAATGCGGCTTCCGCATCATAATTGATGTTCGGATAGGCAGTACCACTGATTGCCGCTGTGGCTGAAGTGGCTGCCACTGGCGCATTGGTGACAACCAGCAATCCGTACAGACCCATTGGTGCCTGAATCGACGGATGTGATCCGGTTTCATATATATAAGTACCCGGTTTCAGATTCGCCCAGGTATATGCCGAGGTAGTTGCGTTGGCTGTTTCAGGCGAGAACGAACGCGCACGATCTTTTTGTGCAGGTGGATAGAAGAACGTGGTCGCATCACCGGCCGGCCATGTCACGTTTTGTGGTGAATGGGTCGGACTGGCTTGACGGCCGGGTGTTCCCAGACCGCCACCAAGTTGACCCAGAATCACAATCGACGTGGGCGTCGGCAGATTATTGGTCAGATTAATCGTCAATGCAGTACCAGCGGCATCATAAGGAATGGTGATCATCGGACCAGGCATCCAACCGCTGACATTGGTACAGGTGCTGGCACCCGTTAATGTCGCACCCGCTAAAGCAGTTGCATCGGTGTTGGTGCCAGCATCACAGAATCCCCACATCGGTACGGCGTTGCCATCCGGTAACGTTACCGACATGCGCTCCGCGGTGAGATTCACCGTGGTGCTTGCCGCGAAGACAGAACCTGCGGTCAGCATGAGACCCGCCATCATGGCGGAAGTGGTCAGAGCATATTTCTTCGATTTATTGGATCGCATTGCGATTCTCCTGAACATAATCTTCATTACAGTGTTTCATCAAGGAAGGCAGTCGGTGGATCGATGAGGAAAATCATCATCAAACCGCCGGGGAACACGTTATTCGTGGTGATCTCACGTTCATCATGTGAGTGCCACGGATAGCCATAAGCTGCATCGGGATTCTGAATATTCGCGCCCGGTGGCAGTGGTGTTGGATTCACTGCCTGCAAACCTAAATAAGGTGTACCGCCATACCATAAACCGTTGGCAACAATCGCCGGATCGGGCGGTGTCACTGGAATCGGTTTGCCATGATCCGGACAGTATTCATGTGTCACCGGGTCATAACCGGCTGACCACTGTGCAGGATCGTAAGGATCAGCTGATAGCGCTTTACCGTTACAGGTGTGGGGCGTGTTGCGACCATACACATCCCAGTTCAAATCTTTACCGCTCCAGGTAAAGATGCTGTCCATGGTTTGACCGGAGACGCTGGTCAAGGTATAGAACAAGGGACCAGCCAGTTTAAGTTGTGCAGAGTCAGTAATCGCCGGATTCTTTTCCAGCAACATATTGCCGTCATACGCCAACACGCGTGCGTGGTTGGCATGAATGTGTAATGGATGTTGATAACGACCCTGACCGATCAAGCGAATCAACATGCGTTCGCCTGGATGAATATGCGGATTACCATTGTACGGTTGATGAACCAGACCCGGTGTGTAGGGAACATCGGCGTCGTCCGGTAAGGAACGGCCGTTGACCAGGAAATACTGTGGCAGATACGGTTCGGTGCTGACGCTTAACGGCGCACAAGGACCGGTTGGGCAAGCCCGCACCGCTTCGAGTACCGCACTGTTAAGGTTCGCATCGATCTCACTTAACTGGAATAAATATTCACGGTCATAGCAGCTATCGGGATGATCGTACGCTGCGGTGGAGATGGAAAGATTGGGTTCGTTTAACGCTGCCGTGGCACTGGGATGTGGCACACCAGGACAGTAGGTTGCGGCATTGGCGGGTTTAACAATGATGGCGCCATACATACCCATCGCCACCTGCACTTCAGGTTGGCTACCACTGTAATAGGAATAGGTGCCGGGTTTGCTGGCAACGAAGCTATATGTAACGTTGCCGCCGTGCGCCGCTTCCTTGGCTAACACACCATCCACGCCACCGGTACTCGTCACGGTAAATGCCGGGATGACGAGCGAGGTATTGCCCGCCGCTACAGGCAGATTGTTATTTAAGGTGATGGTGATGGTATCGCCTTCAGTCACGATCAGCGTCGGACCCGGGACTTGCATCGTTGAGCAGGTCACGGGAACTTTATAGAAACTGGTTGCCGGATAAAAGGTTGGTGTATAGCTCGCATCGCAACCATAGCCCCAGGAATAGATCGAGGCGCCATCAGGCTGACTGATGTAATTCTCGGTTGCAGATAACGTGAAGCTGGTACCGGTGATACCGGGTACCGCCGCCTGCACATTCACCGGGCATAGGGTGGCAATCGCTGCCGCCGCTATCGCTAACACGCGAGTGATGCGACTTGGTTTAATAAGTAAACGAAACATAATTTCTCTCCTGCTTACTGAATTTGCATTTTGGCAAAAAGTCATAGCCACAACGTGATTAACCTTTCACTTCGATCTCGGTCATCTCACCACCAAAGTTTTCGGCGTCGTTAGAGAGATGATCCAGGTTGGTGGTGTAAAGGAAGTACGTGCCGGCCGGGATATTGGTTGCGTCCAGAATGACATCTGCCGTCGAACCACCACCCATCGTGATTGAGTTGGTGTTATAGAACAGATTGTTACCGGCCAAGTCACGCAACATACGTGAGTCCAGTGCAATTACGGTCATGGGGATACCGATGGTTGCCAAGGTAGTGACTTCACTCGTGCTTAAATCAGAAACGCGTAACAGCGCGCGAGTTTGTCCCTGGGTCTTGTCAATAACAATGTGCGTACGCATTGGCTGTGAACTACGCGCCATACCGTCGGAATCCTGCGTGCTCAGTTCGTTATCGTTAATGGTATCGGGATAGCTGCGACCGTTTAACATGAAATATTTGTCTTTCATGCCGGAGAAATCTTCCGCGTTAAAGGTCATGCCGGTCCAATGGAAGTTAGGATCAAAGCCCATGATCTGGATCGGATACTCAACATCATATTTGGTTGAACCATCGCCATCATCATACGCATATTTGGCGCCAGCAGTTTGAGTTGCCGTGTTTGCCGGTGGCAGCGGTGAATCACAGGTAATAAAATCCGGATCCGTTGCGACGCAGGTATTGCTAGCCGTGTTGTGCGCGGCTAATGCATCGTGCAAATTGGCATCCACTGGCAATTTATTTTGGCGTGGACGTACAAATAACTGACCAACCATGCCCATCTGCAAATGTTCCGGTGGCGTAATGTGGCAGTGCCAGAAGTAGGTGCCGGCAGCGGGCGCGGTGTAGTAATAGGTCATGCTACCGGAAATATTGACAGCTACCGACACATCAGGCACACCGTCGAAATAGCTTGATGCATTCGGATACCCATGGAAGTGAATCGTATGCTGCTCGAACAAGTCTGGACGCATGATCATGCCGACGTTGGTCAGCGTTAAGAAGAATTCATCGTCTTCATCGATAGCAATTAATGGTGCAGGTTGTTGGGCTGATAACACGCCCGCATTCATCATACCGGCTGGATTGGTGATGGCGGCGGTGATGTTGGTTTGCTTGTTGGCGTCATACAAAGGATCCGGCACATCGATTAAGCTGCCATCAGCCTGATTTACTTGTTTGCCAGGCAGATTCGGGTTGTTGTATTCCGCATTGAACACGCTTGCCGTTAACGTTCCAGGCAGGCCCTGGCTGATAAGATCAATCCCGGATAATGGACCAAAACCGAATAAATACGTTTGGCTACCGTCGCCCATTGTGGCGAAACCATCGGTACCGGCAACTTGCTGACATTTGATGCCAGGATTCGCCCCGGTAGGATTGTCCGGTGTTTTTGCCACCGCAGGATGCAAATTGGTTTGCGTAGGACACTGCACTAAAAAAGATTGTCCTAACGCTGGAAATGTAAACGCCAAAC
>JAHECY010000109.1:2757-12282 GCA_024641505.1 Gammaproteobacteria bacterium | reverse complement strand
ATTAATCTCCGACATCTTTTTCTTTTTGAAGCGTTGGTGCATCAGTGCGCCTGCCGCTGCAGAATATTGGAAAATTCTTCGACAAAAGTATCGTAGCGATTAACCAGGCGTTCCACGTCGTTGGCGAAGCGGTTGTAGGCGATAACCGCGGGGATCGCCGCCAGCAGGCCCATAGCGGTGGCGATCAAGGCTTCGGAGATTCCCGGCGCCACCATGGCGAGCGTGGCCTGTTTCACATTACCCAGGGCACGGAATGAATTCATGATACCCCACACGGTACCGAACAGCCCCACATAAGGACTGGTGGAACCGACGGTGGCGAGAAACGAAAGACTCATTTCCAGGTTATCGACCTCTCGCGCCAGCGCAATACGCATGGCGCGCTGCGCGCCTTCCATGACCACCGAGGATTGCACCCCACCCTGCTTCCGTAACCTGGCAAATTCACGAAACCCCGCTTCAAAAATCACTTCCATTCCGGTGCGATCAGAATTGCGCGTGGCAAGCTTGTTATAGAGCACTGATAAATCACCGCCCGACCAGAACCGATCCTCGAATTTATCGGCGTGAATGCGCGCATCGCGCAATTCCCGCGCCTTACTGAAAATCATTTTCCACGACACCATTGATGCCAGCACCAGCAACCCCAAAACGATCTGTACCAGCAAGCTGGCCTCGCTCACGAGGTGAATTATCGACAAATCAAGTTCCACCACTTATCTCCGCAATGATATGTTCCGGCACTGGGGCCGGCCGCATTGAGCGTGCGTCCACGCTGGCTATTTTTATACTGCCGGCGCATAAAACCTGCTCCGGCGCTTGTTTGCGCGCCACCTGTTGCCCGTAGGTAATACTGGCACGCCCCAGATGGGTGATTTCCGCCGTCACCACCAACTCGTCGTTGAACACTGCGGGCGCCAGATAATCCACCTGCACCCGGCGTACCACGAACAACAACCCCTCGCGCGCGCGCAATTGGTCCTGTTCAAACCCGAAACTGCGCAGATGTTCCGTGCGCGCCCGCTCCATGAACTTCAGGTAATTGGCGTAGTATACGACACCTCCGTGGTCGGTATCTTCATAGTAAACCCGGACCGGCCAGGTAAACGGTACCTTGCTCACGCCAGCCTCCCGGTCACGGTTCTTCGAACAAGTTCAAGGTGCGGGCATTCAATTCCGCCTTGGGCGGCGGCGCGACGCCAAAATGCAGATAGGCATTGCGCGTCGCCATGCGCCCCCGGGGGGTACGCATCATAAAACCCTGCTGAATCAGGAACGGCTCCAGTACATCCTCGATAGTGCCACGTTCCTCGCCGATCGCCGCGGACAGGCTGTCCACCCCCACCGGACCACCGTCGAATTTCTCGATAATGGCCAGCATCAGACGCCGGTCCATCATGTCAAAGCCCTGGGCATCCACGTTGAGCATATTGAGGGCGGCGTTGGCCACCGCAGCACTGATCATGCCATCCGCCCGCACCTGCGCATAGTCGCGCACCCGGCGCAACAGGCGGTTGGCAATACGCGGGGTACCCCGGGAGCGGCTGGCGATTTCAGCGGCGCCGCTGCTGTCGATCCGGGTGGTTAAAATACCGGCGGAGCGTTGCACGATGGCGCACAAGTCCTCGCGGGAATAAAACTCCAACCGCTGCACGATCCCGAAACGATCGCGCAGCGGCGAGGTGAGCAAACCCGCGCGCGTGGTCGCCCCCACCAACGTAAAAGGTGGCAAATCCAGCTTGATGGACCGGGCGGCCGGGCCTTCGCCGATCATGATATCAAGCTGGTAGTCCTCCATGGCGGGATAGAGAATTTCCTCCACCACCGGACTCAGGCGATGAATTTCATCGATGAACAAAACATCATGCGGTTCAAGATTGGTCAATAACGCCGCCAGATCCCCCGGCCGCTCCAGCACCGGACCCGAGGTCTGGCGCACCTGTACCTGCATTTCATTGGCGATGATATGGGCCAGTGTGGTCTTGCCCAGGCCCGGAGGGCCGAAAATCAACACATGGTCCAGTGCTTCACGCCGGGCACGGGCGGCGGCGATAAAAATCGCCATTTGTTCCTTGACCGCGGGCTGGCCCACATAGTCCTGCAGATGCTGGGGCCGGATCACGTGCTCCGCCGCGGCCTCATCCCGATGGACGCTGGCGGTGATCAGACGATCAGTTTCATTGAAATTCTGCATGCGCTATCTCACGCTACCTTGTAAGGCCTGGCGAATGATTTCCTCGCTGGCCAAACCCTCGGTGGTGACGCCACGGATCATGCGGCTGGCTTCCTGGGGTTTGTAACCCAAGGCCACCAGCGCCCCCACGGCATCCGCGACAGCATCGGGCATAGCGTCGATACCTTCGGGTATACCGGCACCAGGCACCGCCTCGGCGCTGACGGTCCAGTCCGCTACCCGGTCGCGCATTTCCACGATCAGGCGCTCCGCGGTTTTGCGGCCGACACCCGGCAACCGAATCAGACTGGCCACATCATCATCCCGCAGACAGCGGATGAATTCCTGTTCCGACATGCCGGATAATAAGGCCAACGCCAGCTTGGCGCCCACCCCCGATACCTTTAACAATGTACGAAACAACCGCCGTTCGGATTCCTTCAGAAAGCCATAGAGCAAATGGGCATCTTCCCGCACCACCAGATGAGTGTGCAGACTGAGTTGCGCACCCGGCTCCGGCAAGCCGTAGAATGTCGACATCGGCGCTTCCAGCTCATAGCCGACGCCATGCACGTCCACCAGCAGACGCGGTGCCTTTTTATAGACAAGAATTCCTTGAATACGGCCGATCATGCTGTCATTACGAACATTCGGTGGTTAAAGTCATTACCGGACACGGTAGCGTATCCGATCGAGTGTCTGCCGGGTGTGGCCATGACACAGGGCCACAGCTAACGCGTCCGCGGCGTCCGCCTGCAGCGCTTGCTGCAGATTTAACAATACCCGCACCATGTGCTGCACCTGCTCCTTGGCCGCATTCCCCTTGCCGACCGTGGCCAGTTTTATTTGTGAGGGCGTATATTCATGTACCGGCAATCCCTGTGCCGCCGCGCCGCAGATGGCGGCACCCCGTGCCTGTCCCAGCTTCAAGGCGGAATCCGCGTTACGATGCATGAATATCTGTTCAATAGCAACGTCCTGGGGCCGGGTTTCCTGCACCACCGCGGCAATACCACGGTATATTTCGCAGAGCCTGTCGACCACGGCGGCACCCTCCAGCTTCAGAAACCCCGAGGCGACGTGAACCGCACGGTTGCCTTGCATGTCGATGACACCCCACCCGGTAATGCGTGACCCGGGATCAATCCCCAGGATGCGATTGCCATGTGCGCCGGACACGATGCCTATCTAGCCCAGGCCCAATGCTTCATCGGGAAATTCCGCATTGCTGTAAACACTCTGCACATCCTCCAGGTCGTCAAGCACATCGATAAGTTTGATCACCGACGCGGCGGTGGCCGTGTCCAAATTCGTGGTCATGGTCGGGTTCATGGTGATATCCGCATGCTCCGGCGCCAATCCCGCTGCTCCCATCGCTTCCTTGATATCCTGAAATATCT
The DNA here is from genome assembly GCA_024641505.1 of Gammaproteobacteria bacterium. Lineage (GTDB taxonomy): Bacteria > Pseudomonadota > Gammaproteobacteria > SG8-11 > SG8-11 > UBA6920. The sequence goes on along the minus strand of JAHECY010000109.1, from coordinate 8,709 downwards.
CAGGCGCTGTCATCACATCGATAGAACCGTCATCGTTGCTGATCACATCATCAGCGCCGGCTTCCAGTGCAAGTTCCAGCACCTTTTCTTCATTGGTGCCAGCAGGATAACTGAGTAAACCGACCTTGTTGAACATGTAAGCCACGGAGCCGTCGGTGCCCAGATTACCGCCATATTTGGTAAACGCATGCCGCACTTCGGATACGGTTCGATTACGATTATCCGTCATGCAATCCACCATAATCGCCACACCGCCAGGCGCATAGCCTTCGTAACGGATTTCCTCATAGTCTTGGCCATCTGCGGCACCAACGCCGCGCTTTATTGCCCGGTCAATGGTATCTTTAGTCATATTGGCGATCAGCGCTTTATCGATCACGGTCCGCAACCGCGGGTTGGCCGCAGCTTCCCCGCCCCCGACCCGTGCTGCCACGGTTATCTCACGTATCAATTTTGTGAATAATTTACCTCGCTTGGCATCCTGGGCCTTTTTACGGTGCTGAATATTTGCCCACTTACTATGACCTGCCATGCCCAAACCTCAGCCGGGTGTAGTTATTTAAAGCTGATATTCGCTCCCTGAAAACTCGGCGCCAGTGTACCATTGCGTCCGCATCGACTGCACCCCTCCCGCGTTTTATGAGCCAAATGCTGGCCCACCAACCGCTGCTTGCCCAAAAGACCGCGACGGACGATATTGTATCCATAAATTATTTGCGCTATTCAACGACGGACCTGCAGCTGCACCGTTGCGCGCGAAGACACCAAAAAAAGGTGATGGTCAGGGATGTTCGACGTGGAAAGAAACGTAATTTGTGCTGGATGACAACTCTGGATCAGCACTGGTGCGCAGCAACACGCCATTCATTAGATATATCAAGGTTATTGGCAAGATCCCCAGTATTGCCCGCATCCATGCGCTTGAGTGCTATTTAAGGTGGAATTCGACTTTCAGGCCGCTGATATCGATGACATCTTTTTCTTTCAACGTGATGCTTTTTGCACCAATCGGGGTGTCATTGACGGTGATCCCTTTGACATGCTTACCGTCACTTTTCCCCGACACCTGGGATACAAAAAACCCTTGCTGCCGCTTGGATATCACCACCATGGTGCCATGATGACCCACGGAGGTATAGGTTTTCACCAGCTCCATCGTTTGACCGGATTTGGGCCCGCTCATGATCTTGAGATAGCCGGTGACGGCGGCGCTCACACCATTGCCCGCGCTTTTGACCTCATCGGATTTCAACATCACGGTTTTTTCGAAATCCGGGGCCGCGTCATCCAGGAATTTGAATTCGTGTCGGCCTACCTGCACCACATCGCCGTGCCTTAAAATCTGTTTTTTGATCTTCTTACCATTGACCAGTGTGCCGTTGGTGCTGCCCTTGTCGGCGACATACACGTCACTCAAGTGATCGAGATACAAATTGGGAGTTACTTCGATTTCCGCGTGATCGCCACTGATGGTGATATCGTCGATCTGGATATCGTTGGTGGGTTTACGTCCGATTTTATAGATCTTGTGTTCGAGGTCGAACTCGCGCATTACGACCCCATCCACGCTCATCACTAACTTAGCCATGTATTCTCTAACCAAACGAGGGGCAAACAGCCGCTGACCGGCCGGTATGCCCGAATTACTAGGAAGTTACCCGTACCAATACGACGGATATATTATCTAAGCCGCCATTTCGATTGGCTGCGGCTATCAACTCGCGGCCCGCCAGAGACAAATCCCCCTGGCCATGACTCAGTAAACTCAGCAGCTCCGCCTGCGATACCAAGTCACTCAACCCATCGGAACATACCAGGTATATATCACCCACTTTTGTGTGGTGTTGTTGTACGTCTATTTCCACGTCCCGGTCGATGCCCAGGGCGCGCGTAATCATGTTCTTGTTAGCGGACAAAGATGCTTCTTCTGCAGTCAGATATCCACTTTGCACCATTTCCTGGACCAATGAGTGATCCACGGTTTGCTGCTGCAGTGCATTGTCACGAAAGCGGTACATGCGTGAATCGCCAACGTGGGATATGGTCACCAATCCATCTTGAAATACGGCGGTGACGATGGTGGTACCCATGCCGGAATAGGTGGAGTCCTGCTGTGCCGCGCTGAAGATCGCCTGGTTGGCACGGTTGATCGCGTTCAGGCTGGCGGTCACGGCCTGCTCCGAGCCCTGGGCGCGCTGCGACAAATTCTGCTCGAAATCTGCGATGATGGCTTTCACCGCGATGTCACTCGCCACTTCGCCGGCATTGTGGCCACCCATGCCATCGGCCAGAACGACCAAACCCAGGTCACCGCGCCATGCAATACAATCCTCATTGTGGTCGCGTGTAGCGCCCACATCGGTCGTGCCCGTGATTTCCAGAGGAGTAATGTTCATGAGGCTTTCTGATCCCGACGTTCGACAATTACCTGGCATTTTTGCAGCGCGGTGACCAGTTCGGTACCCCGCTGAAAACGCTGTTCTACTTCCTTGGCCAGTGCGCGGCGCAAAATCTGATTGATACAAGTCGGCAACTCGGGTCGGAACATTTTAATGTCCGGTTCGCGTTCATGGGTTATCTTGTACATCAACGCCGCCATGGATTCGGCGACGAAGGGCAATTCGCCGGTCAGCAACTGGAACAACATAACCCCCAGAGAGAATATATCCGAGCGCCCGTCGACCCGTGAGCTGCTCAACTGTTCCGGTGACATATAGGATGGCGTGCCCAGAATAGTGCCGGTTTTGGTTTTACTGGCATCGATCAAACAGGCCACGCCGAAGTCAGTGATCTTCACCTTCTTGGTTTCCCGATCATACATAATATTGGCAGGCTTGATGTCGCGATGCACCACATTCTCGCTGTGAGCATAATCAAGCGCCTTGGCGATGGCACTAATGATATAAAAGACCTCCTGCACACTAAGCAAGTTGTCGGACTTGGTATAGGGTAGCAGGTTCTCACCTTCCAGGTAATCCATCGCTATGTAAGCCAAATCCTGTTCCTCACCGACATCGTAGATTGTAACGATATTCGGATGATTGAGTCGACCGGCGGTACTGGCTTCCCGAAAGAAACGTGCCTTGACCGCTTCCAGTTCTTCCGCTTCAAATTCATGGGACAGGGCTACGGTTTTAATCGCCACCACGCGGTTGATCTTCGGGTCTTCGCCGAGATACACCATGCCCATGGCGCCCCGACCCAGCTCCCGCTGAACTTCATACCGGCCAAGCATGGGTTTTTGTACCATGCTGTTGCTCAATACCATCGTGCCATTGGCCGCACCGGCAGAGCCGTTGCCGCCACCCTTGCGATATACACCTTCCATTTCCCGATTGCTGAGAATGCGCTTTTTAACGTCGCGAAAACCGCGATCATAACCATCAATGTACTGGAAAACTACGCCCGCCTTGGCAAACTGGCGGCGGCGCTCATAATCCAGACCGAGACTGTAAAGTAATTCAAGCACGCCGCGCTCCACCGGGCAACGTTGAAATTTCTCGAATGCCATGTCCAACTGGCCTTGACTTTGAAACGCCAGGCCTAACATGCGATTCGACTCCGCCGACTCTGCCCGCCAGCGACTGGTACTGGCATGGTAATGGTGTTTGATCGCCAGCAAGGCGTGACCGATCACCAACGGAATAATGGGTGCGATTAACGCCAACACCATCCCCTGACTGACCATGACAATCGTATAAACATTGACCAGCAATACAACAATGACCGCGCTGATGGCAAGACCGGTGGCAAATTTTACTCGTGGCACGACGAAACCCAGGTACAAGCCGATCAGGGCAATCGTCACCAATTGCAACCAGGCATTCCACAGCGGTGCCACATAGCCATCGCCGCTGATCAGGCTCGCCAGGGCATCCGCCTGAAACATCACCGGCGCCACATTCACACCCGTGGGCAACGTCACCTCGGGCACTGCACCAGCGTAAGTGACACCAATTAAAACTGCCTTATCCCGAAACATGGACGCTTTGACGCGTCCACGATAGATATCCTTGAACGATACCACTTGATATGCGTTTTTTTCTTTGCCCTTATCCTGGTCATAAAAAAATGGCAAGTAGCGAAAAGCTGTATCCACGGGAAAAGTCGCGTCGCCCACGATCATCTTGTAGTCATTGCCGATGGTGACATCCGCTGGAGATTTGCGCTGAAACTTTGCATACATGGCCAGCACCAGGGAAGGATAGTAATTGTCGCGATAACCGATCACCAAGGGCTCAAAACGCTGACGACCATCGACATCGGGGTATGCACCGAAGTGGCCGAGCCCGCCAGCATGGGCCATAACCTTGGCATTTGGCACCGTGATGGCTTGCGCCTCCACCAAAGGCTGATAAAAATAGAGATAATGCCAGAAATTGCTTGTTGCCTGCGCGGCGTAACTTGGATCACTCAATGCAAACGGGCTGAGATTGTCGGCATCCATCGCGCTTGTCACCCGCGACCGGCCCGGTCGGTAGCTCATGGCCAGGACCACATTACGAGTATTGCGCAACACGAACGCCAGGTAGTCATCGGTGGCCAATCCGCGGCGCGCATCCTGCAACGCGGTTTCCACGCGGCGGGCGAAGATCGGGGACATTTCTTTACCGGATGCCGAGGCCATCAACGTTGACAAGGCATCCAGTGATGACAGGGCGCGGGGATTTTCCAGAATACTCAAGTCCAGCGCCACGCCAATTGTTTTTGGACGCGCTTCGCCAATGGTACTTATGACTCTTGCGATTTGGTCACGGGGTAACGGCAAAGACCCCAGTTCACTCACCGAGGCTTCATCGATAGCCACCACCATAACGTCATCACCGACGGGACGCGCGCTTGAGAGGAGGACACCCAAATCATAAAAGACTCGCTCCAAACGTTGCGTCTGGGGCAAACCGAGTACAGACATAAAGATCAGGGTAACGGCGGCACCGATCATCCACTCCGCCTTCCACAGGGGCTTTTTCACGCGTACCTCGGATTGTTGCGCACCGGGAGCCGCTAGCCAACGTTATCCCGGAAACTTTGGTATACCAGGAACTACGTCGACACCAGGGTGACATTTCTTTAGGCGATTCCTAACGATGGACGTTTATTACCGATTCTTTCCCTACATTCTTCAAGTAAATCTTCCATGATGGAGGAAGTGGCACATTTCACGCACCACATTTGCGGAAAATACCATGCCGGTATGGGATACCGCCAAGACACGGTGATCCGTCAGATTCGACAACAGTGTCTCCCCCACGGCCACACTGCCATCATTTGGTTGGGGCAAACCACGAAATATACGGCCGGCGCCCACCGGTAAATTACCTGCAATGACACCCACCGGCAAATCATCAGGCCAGAGCGGTGCTTGGCCGTCGAGGCCCCCGGCAACACTCTTGCCCAGAATGAATCTGCCCCAACGTCGTGTGCATAATCGATCCGCAACATAACTGCCGCGGTTTGGCGGACCTAAGAAAACGGTATTGCCGGTACGGGGTTCATGACACTGGTTAAAAAAGTGGCGCAGGAGCAGCGCACCCAGGCTATGGCACACGAAATGGATGCGATCCGCATCAATTGTGCCGAGAAATTCCGCCAATTCACGGACATTTTCCGAATACCCCTGGCGCACCGTCCGGTAATGAAATTGGCGCACGGCAAATCCACAGCGGGCGATACGCCAACGCATCAGACCAAATTCATACCCCGTCATCCACAGGCCGTGGATCACCACCACTGTGGCACGCGCCGTCGGCACCGTCTGCCCAGCCACGGCCCGGTCGCTGCTCAGGCTTTCTTGTCGTCTGCCTGACGCCGCAAACGGATATGCAGTTCCCGCAACTGCTGTTCACTTACCGGCGATGGGGCCTGCGTCAGCAAACAAGCCGCACTTTGAGTTTTTGGGAAAGCCATGACATCGCGGATAGATTTTGCCCCCGCCATAAGCATCACCAGCCG
>JAHECY010000109.1:0-2747 GCA_024641505.1 Gammaproteobacteria bacterium | reverse complement strand
GGTCCAATCCAAAGGCAATACCACCGTGGGGCGGGCACCCGTATTTCAAGGCATCCAGCAGAAACCCAAATTTCTCGTTGGCTTCCTCGTCGCTGATACCCAATTGATGGAACACCGCGCGTTGCACCTGCGGCCGGTAAATGCGCATGGAGCCTCCGCCCACTTCGGTACCGTTCAACACCATGTCGTAGGCACGTGAACCGCATTCCCCCGGCGCCGAATCCAGACGTTCGAGATCCTCTTCCTTGGGCGCGGTAAAAGGATGATGCAGGGAGACCCAGCGCCGATCTTTTTCATCCCATTCGAACATGGGAAAATCCACCACCCACAAGGGCCGCCAGCCTGCGGCCACTAAACCCAGATCTTGACCCAACTTGACGCGCAGAGCGCCCAAGGCTTCATTGACGATCTTGGTTTTATCCGCGCCGAAGAACACCAGGTCATTATTCTGGGCACCGGTACGTTCCAGAATGGCTGTGATCACAGCATCGGGCAGGAATTTCAGTATCGGTGACTGCAAGCCGTCACGGCCGGCGGCCAGATCATTAACTTTGATATACGCCAGCCCCTTGGCACCATAGATCTTCACAAAATCCGTATAATCGTCGATCTCCTTGCGGGTGAGCTTGCCGCCAGCGGGCAAGCGCATGGCTGCCACGCGTGACCCAGGATCATTGGCCGGACTGGAAAAGACTTTGAATTCGACACTGGTCATCAGATCCGCCACGTCCACCAGCTCCAAAGGAATACGCAGGTCCGGCTTGTCACTGGCAAATCGACGCATGGCCTCGGCATAGGTCAGGCGCGGGAATGGCTCCGGCAGATCCACATTCATCACTTGCATGAATACCGTGCGGATCATGTCCTCCATGATTTCCATGATCTCATCTTCATGAAGAAATGAGGTTTCGATGTCCAGCTGGGTAAATTCCGGCTGCCGGTCGGCCCGTAGGTCCTCATCACGAAAACAACGCACAATCTGGTAATAGCGATCCATGCCCGACATCATCAGCAATTGCTTGAACAATTGGGGCGACTGGGGCAATGCGAAGAAACTGCCGTCATGGGTACGGCTGGGCACCAGGTAATCACGGGCGCCTTCAGGCGTCGCCTTGGTCAACATGGGGGTTTCGATATCCAGGAAACCTTCCCGGTCCAGAAATTCACGCAACACCTGCGCGACGTTGGAACGCAACCGCAAATTACGCAGCATTTCCGGGCGTCGCAGATCCAGGTAACGGTAACGTAACCGCGTTTCCTCGGAAACGTCATTCTCATCCAGCTGGAACGGGGGAGTTTCCGCGGCATTGAGCACCGTCAGGTCGACACCGACGATTTCCACCAGCCCGGTTGCCAATTCGTGATTTTCAGTACCCGCGGGCCGCGGACGCACCGGACCCGTGACCGTAAGCACATATTCGGTGCGAATACGCTCCGCGATCTGAAAAACCGCCGCTGAAGTGGTCGCGGGATCAAAGACCAACTGGACCAGACCTTCACGGTCGCGCAGATCGATAAATATGACGCCACCGTGGTCGCGGCGCCGATTTACCCAGCCGCATACAGTGACTTTCTGGCCTACATGATCTTTCCGTAACTGGCCGCAATAGAGGGTCCGCATAGTAAATTCCCGGTTATTATCTTGCTGTGGTTAAGGGGGCAAATGTTACGGATTGGCGTCGGCTTATGCAACTTTCCCCGATGCATGGCTCACTCCCCAAGGCGCGACATGGTCAGCAGTCAAACCACCCCCCGTCCCTAATCAGTTTTCGATTCCTTCTTGGGGCTCGCCTTGTCCGTGCCAGCGGTTTTTGCGGGGGTGTCGGTGGTGGCAGTTTTAGCTTCACCGTCCTTGCCTGCGCCGTGGAGATTTTTTTTGCCGCCGGATTTGAAATCTGTTTCATACCAGCCCCCGCCTTTCAGGCGAAATCCGGCGGCGGAAATCAATTTCTTAAGCTTGTCCTTGCCACATTCAGGGCATTTTTTCAGGGGATCGTCACTCATTTTTTGCAGTGCTTCCAGATAACGGCCACAGGCCTCGCACTCATATTCATAGATCGGCATCGTTGCTACACCTCCAACACGGTTGCCCACATATAAGTCCTCACCGACCATTTTTCAACGGCTGAACCACTGGCTGGCGCCGGGGCCAAGCTGCTACACTAAACCAATGATTATTATGGATTCTTAGGCAAGAATAATATTATGACAAAAAAAACCAGTGCGCCCAGTCGAAAGATCTACGCCATCGATGAACTGAAGATCACCCCGGAAAATAAATGCTCATTTTGCAAAGGTTCGCTTTGCTGTATGTATATAACACAGAAAGTCGAGACACCGCGCTCCAAACACGATTTTGAGCATCTGCTGTGGCAGATTTCCCATGAGAATATCCAGGTTTATAAGGACGATGACGGCTGGTATTTACTGGTCAATAATCGCTGCCAACATTTACAAGGTGACGGGCGCTGCGGCATTTATGACCAACGTCCCAGCATTTGCCGGGACCATGATAATGATTTCTGTGAATATGATTCCCCCGCCGAAGAGGGGTTCGAACTCTACTTCCGGGATTACCAGGAATTATTGCGTTATTGTCGCAAACGCTTCAAGAGTTGGGATACCGGCCGCAAGTAGGCGCTTCTGGCAGCAACGATAGCCAGCACCCTAGTGCATGACCGGCGGCTGGTCATTGGGGGGACCACCTTCCCGGCTGATATTGCCAACGGCATCTTCCAGGGTCTGCA
>JAHECY010000108.1 GCA_024641505.1 Gammaproteobacteria bacterium | reverse complement strand
GTGGCGGTGCGCGGTGTTGGTGTGCGTCGTGGATAATGAGCCGATGGGTCGTAGGGTGCGTATTACGCACCGCTCTGCGTTCGGTGTGTAAAAAAAACACGGTACGTAATACGCACCCTACACGCGCCAGCTGCCTTGCTGTATCCATTGCAGGAGGCCGGGTTCGGGCAAGGGCGGGCTGATATGAAATCCTTGGGCTTCATCGCAGCCGAGAATGTTGAGCAAGTCCCAGATGTCGGTGCTTTCCACGCCTTCGGCAACGACCGTGAAGCCCAGGTTGTGGCCCAGTTCGATGATGGAGCGGACGATCACGGCGTCGTTGTCGTCCATGGCCATATCCATGACGAAGGACTTGTCGATCTTCAGCGTGTTGATCGGCAGGCGTTTGAGGTATGCCAGGGACGAGTAGCCGGTGCCGAAATCGTCGATGGCGATTTTCACGCCTAGTTCATTGAGCGACATCAAGACGTCAAAATTCTGATCGACGTCTCCCATCACGGAGTTCTCGGTAATTTCCAGTTCCAGGCAATGCGCGGCGGTTTTGTGGGATTTGATGATCGAGCGTATCCATTTGACCAGGTCGTGGTTTTGCAGGCACAGCGCCGAGATATTCACCGCCAGGGGCAGGTCAATGCCTTGAGCGCGCCATTGCGCACAGGAATCAAGGGCGTTATGAATGACCCATTCGGTGATCGGGGCCATAATACCCAGTTGTTCCGCCAACGGGATAAAGTTGTCGGGTTCCATGAGACCATGTTGCGGATGGCGCCAACGCAGCAGGGCTTCCACGCCGCTCAAGTTCTTGCCGAGCAGATTGATTTTCGGTTGAAAGTGCAACTCCAGTTCCTGGCGCTGCAAGGCTTGCCGCAACTGGTTGGACAGGTGCAGTTGTTTGATGGCATTGAGATCGGTGCCCGGGTTGTAAAACAGGTAGCCGGCATTGCGGTGCTTGGCCCGATACATGGCGATGTCGGCGCGGCTGACCAGGGCGTCCGCATCCTGACCGTGGTCCGGGAAAATGGCAACTCCAATGGAGGCGCCGAGATACAAATTGTTGCCGTCGCTGGAAAAAGGTTCAACGAAACAGCCGAGGACTTTTTTTGCGACATTTTTGGCGGCCAGCCAGACATCATCGGTATCGGAAAGCAATATGCCGAATTCATCGCCGCCGATGCGCGCCAGGGTATCCGCGTCCCGCAGCACCACTTTCATGCGTTGTGCCGCCTGACGCAGCACATTGTCGCCCACCGGATGCCCCATGGTGTCGTTGATGAGTTTGAAATGGTTCATGTCCAGCATCATGATGGCGACGCGGTGCCCGGGGCGCCGTTGCGCCGCGCTGATGGCCATGTTCATGCGGTCGTACCAGAGCGCGCGGTTGGCCAGCTCGGTGAGCGTGTCGGTGGTGGCCAAATGCTGTAAGCGCGCCATGGTTTCTTTCAGGTTAGTGATGTCCTCGATGCAGCCATCCACCCTGAGTACGCGATTCTTGTGATCCTTGCAGGGAGTAAACAGGTAACGCTGCCAGCACAGGGTACCGCTTTTGTCGACTACCCGACCTTCGATTTCCTGTCTTTCGCCGGTGCTTGCGTCTTGCCACGCGGCGATTATTTTTTCGCGATCTTCATGCACTGTGTCCGCGAAACGGGGGATAGGAACCAAGATATCGGTGATGCTGCTTTGGTCGGTGCCTGGACTCACATAGAGTATCCGTTTGCTGTTGATGTCTACGGACCAGAAGATGTACGGCATGTTGGCGATCAGGTTTGCCATATGCGCTTGCAGGGTGTTAACGTCCTTTTGTTCGTTGCGCAGAATGCCCGCTGCGGCGCGGCCATAACCTTCCAGCAGCAAACCCATGTCCCTGAACAGCAGTTTCGATAATGCGTCTTGCAGCGGACGTTTATCCGCCTGCGGTACGGCATCGTTATCGGTGATGCTGTTGATGAAGTGTTTGGATATAAACTGAAAAGACAGCATGGCCCAGTTGCTGTCGATATTATGATGAAAATGCTGCTTGCCGATCTCGATCATGCGTCTGGCACTCCTGGTGCCAATGTCGGAGGTCAGCCACTGCTCGATATAGCGTTGTTGCTGATTCAATATGTCAGGTAGGTTGTTGCCGTTGCGCAGAAACTGGTTGATCAGGGATGCCGTAGGCGGGTAACCGAACAGATAATTGAAGAAAATATCCGAAAATTCCCCGGACAGGGCCAGCAGCGGTTGCTGGTAGCGGGTTACCAGTTCCAGATCCGTGCTGGAGACTTGCAGGAATCCATTGATTTGCTCATTTATAAGCGGAACCCCATGGGGGACAACATCCGATTCCAGTGTGTAGCCGTTCACGGAAGGACCTTCTTGTTGTAATAATTGTTCGCTGTGTACAGGGACGGTAAGCTTAGCAGATCGTTTCTAAAACACCAATGGTAAAAAAGAACTATATTTCGTGATCCACGCAGCGGAGGTTGGGGTGGCTGCTTGGGCACGTCTAAAACTAACGATGAGTTTTGTTTATAATACGTTTATTGCGGCATGAATGGGGTTGGTGTGCGCTCGTGCGCGCGGCGCTAACTGACGCAAGATCGTGCGGGCAGGCATTTTATAAGACATATTTATGGAGTCAATTTTCCGATGAATAATAGCTACCAAGCCTATAACATTGTGCGTGACGCGAGTGGCGTGGTGCAAGCGGTGCTCGCTTCGCTGCCAATGGTGCCGTTGGCCACCGGCCAAGTGAGCATCAAAATTCACTATTCGAGTTTGAATTATAAAGACGCACTGGCGGTTACCAACAAGGGAAAGATTTTGCGCCGCTTGCCGTTGGTGCCGGGCATCGATGCCGCGGGTGTGGTGCACGCTTCTCTTGATGCCCGATTTCGGGAAGGAGACCCGGTGTTGGTGACCGGCTGCGGTCTGGGTGAAGATCATGACGGTGGCTATGCGCAATATCTGATGGTACCCGCGGATTGGGTGATACCGTTGCCGGCTGGACTCAGCTTGCGCGAGAGCATGATCTTGGGGACTGCGGGATTTACCGCGGCGTTAGCCGTGCAACGCATGGAGGAAAATCACCAGCATCCGGAGATGGGTCCGGTGGTGGTTACCGGGGCGAGTGGCGGCGTGGGTGGTTTGGCGATAGCCCTGCTAAAGAAGATGGGTTACACCGTGGTGGCCCTCACCAGCCATTTGGGTAACGAGGCCTATTTACGCGCGCTGGGCACGGATGAGGTGCTGGTCATGGATGTCATTCCGGGCGATGGGCGACCGCTGGAGAGTGCCAGGTGGGCCGGCGCCATCGATACCTTGGGAGGGGATGCCCTGGCGTGGTTAACGCGTAACCTGATGCCTTGGGGGAATATCGCCAGCATTGGCCTGGCCGCGGGCGTCAACGTTCATACCACGGTGATGCCTTTTATCATCCGCGGCGTCAGCGTATTGGGCATCAATTCCGCGCATTGCCCCACGGCTTGGCGGCATCGGCTCTGGGCAAGGTTGGCCGGAGAAATGCGCCTGGATAATCTGGAAACGATGGTGCATGAAACCATTACCCTGAGTCAGCTGCCTGACTATGCGGCGCGACTGTTGGCCAATTCTTTTCATGGTCGGGTGCTGGTGCAGATCGCGCCATGACACCGATCAGCGATACGCGGTATCAATTGCTGAATACCGTGTGTAACATCTTGAGGCAAAGCGCCACCAGTAGCCCCGCAAAAAGTTTGCGGATCATGGGTACCGGCAGACTATGGGCGAATTTAACGCCGATGGGGGCGGTAACATAACTGACAGAACCAATCACCAGTGCCGCAGGCAAGTAAATATATCCCAAGTGCCAAGCCGGCATTCCCGGTACCCGCCAACCATTGATCAGATAACCTAGGGTACCGGCGACGGCAATCGGAAAACCAATTGCCGCGGCAGTACCGATCGCCTTCTGAATGGATACGTTACACCAGGTGAGAAAGGGGACCGAGAGCACGCCGCCGCCAATCGCCGCCAGTGCCGAGAGCCCGCCAATGCCGGTGCCCACCAGTGCGAGCCCCTGGGGTCCGGGCAACTGGCGTGACGGTTGCGGTTTGATGTTGATAATCATTTGTACCGCGATATACGCCATAAAACATGCGAAGAAGATGGTCAGCGGCCGGGAGCCCACTCGGGAGGCAATAAACGTGGCGCTAAAAGTGCCCGCGAGAATGCCGGGCGTGAGGCGCCACACGATCGGCCAGAGTACCGCATGCTTGGCGTGGTGGGCGCGCAGACTGGAAAGTGAGGTCACCATGATCGTTGCCATGGACGTTGCCAGGGCGGAATGTACCACGAGCTCGAAAGGCATGCCCTGCAGGGAAAATAAGGCGGTTAATATCGGAACCATGATACCGCCGCCACCCACCCCGAGCAGTCCGGCGAAAAATCCCACGGCCACTCCCAGGGCGAGATAGGCCAGTATCCACAGAGGATCAATCGGCATGAACGGGAGTTTCCGGTGGTTTTGGCTTATCGTACCCAAAATAACCGGGTGCTGCGACCCTTGGTATGCGACGTGCGCGCGGATCTAAACACCTGTGAGCGGTGGCGCCAGCCAGGGCCCGGTCCAGGCCCCATGGCTATTCCCGCCGTCAGCCGCGATGGAATCGTTCGATAAAATCCTTGGGATTATCGAGCGCGATATCGATAACCTGTTGTACCCCCAGGGTGTCAATCATCTGATTGATGAGCGGCATATAGGAAAACTTGGTGGCCAAATTATCTGCCATGTATTGCAATGTCGGCAGTTTTTCCTCATGACCAATTTCAAGTATGAAAAGTCTGGCAATACTGTAGGAGAGGGATTCCACTAAGGACTCGGTGACATTGTGCGCGTATTGCCGCGCCTGGTCCATGCCCATCTCCGGGGCGAGGTTCGCGATCTGCAGCTCGGCGCTTTTGTGAAAGGTAAGATGTATGAATTCGGAGAATGGTGCCACCATGGCGCTGACGCCGGGAACCAGAAAAATCATGCCGGAATCAGGCGTCAACGTCGTGCCACTCTTGATGTAGTTGATGGCCCGTTCAATGGGCCGGGCGTGTACCAGATACGGTGGGTTGGCTGCGTCAGGAGCATTGTTCACGAACGCTTTCACCAGGTGGTAGGTAAAACGGCCCGCATAGCCGGTGAAATTATTCTGTGTTACCAGCTCGCCGCTTTCCGGCAGCAGTTGCCAGGTGATGCGCGGCGTAAATAATCTGGAAAATTGGCTTTCCAAATAGCAGGTCGCGGCGTCGCTATACTGGATCAATTCGGACAATTCCCGGGACTGGTGAGGAACGCCATAGTGTTGATAAACGAACGACACCTGGTAATCGTCTTGCCAGGGCACATTTTCTTGCCGAAACGCGCTTTCCAGCGCCATTTTTATGTCGCGTCGTTGTGGCGCGCTAATCTGCGGCGCCGGTAATGCCAATTCCGGATGCAGGGGGGTGAAGCGCTCTAGGATCGTGTCGGTCGACACTTCCGGGCCAAGACCGGTGATCTCGGTGAAATACAGCGGGAACGTACGCGATCGGCGTTGCGGGTTGCTTGCCAGTGCTGTCAACGGCGTCGTTAAGAGCGCGGTGGCGGGGAGCAACGCATGACGCAGGAAATGTCGACGGGTGAATTTTTTACTGACGGTTGTCATCGTGTTTCCTCCTCGCGCTGTTGGTAACCCCGTGCGGCAATGTTGGCGCCACACGCGTCGCCGATCCAGATGAATTCATTGTCAGCCGCTCAGGCGCCAATCACCAGGAACTATGCGTTGCCCAGACTGTTAAAAAGTGGCGTGGCACCCATGGCGACCCGCGGGGTGTCGCGAGGCTGGTCAACCCTGCCGCTGTACTGCCCCGGTTGGGACTGGTTATGCGGTGCCCGTGCCTTGGGTGACATGATGGGTATTCAAGATCCGCACCAAACTGCACAATTCATGTGCCCCGTGTTGACGGGTGCCGAACCCCGGGTGGGTCGGGGTCAGGCTTTATTCGGTAAAATAACTCTGGTATTCGGCCGCGGTGCGGGCGCGAGGTCTACGCAGTACTGCCGGGTGCCTGGGTGCGGGATGTGCTCAAGCCTGGGCCGCTGCGCACCGTGTTGGCCTCACGGCGCTTGTCTTGGGACGTCATCATGCGCGGTGCCGGCAAGCGTCGTGGCCGGACGCATTTCCGGCCAATGGTGCCTGTGGTGCCAGGGGGAGGTGGGCGAGGTCGTTATAGTCCGGAGGAGATGGCGCCTAAATATTGCAGATAGTGCTTGGACAGCAGATTCAAGGCGTCCGCATAGGGAACGGTGCCCGTGTGGCGAATGACCTCCTTGCCTTCGGGGCTGGTCGCGAAATTGAGGAAATCCAGAACCTCGGGATTATTTTCGTTCATGCGCGTAACCAGGTACAGAGGTCGATAGAGCATATAGTCACCGTTCTTGATGTGTTCGAAGGTCGGCTCGACGCCGTTGACACGCAGGATTTTGACGTTCTGGCGGCGCGCGCTGCTGACACCGGTGGCGGTAAAGGCGCGCGGTGATTCGGTCACGGCTTTTTCAGCCGGCCCCGACGATTTGACGACATGAGCTTTGTTGGTAAATTTTTTATCATAGTCGTTGAAGACCAGTTCGCGCAAAGTCTGGCCCACGCCGGATATGGCGCTTTCCCGCACATACAGCTCAATAGTTTCATTGTTGCCACCCACCTGTTTCCAGTTGGTGATCTTGCCGTTATAGATGTCGCGGATCTGGGCAATATTGATGTCGTTGACGGGATTGTCGTTGTGAACAATAAACACAATGGCGTCCCACGCCACCGGAATCTGCCTCACATAACGTTCATCAGCATCGAATTCCATGGCGGTACGGCAGGCACCGCCAATATTGATTTTCTTTTTGGCGACATCCCTGATGCCTTTGGTGGCGCCACCGCCCTTGAGTTCAATAGCAATACCGGCCTTTTTTTCATAGGCCGCAGCGAGCTCCGCCATGAACGCGGTCTTGGTGACGCCGCAACCGGCCCAGACCAGGCCGGTGCCGGGAGGCGTGATGGTATCAAGATCGGCCAGGGTATAACCAGGATAAAAAGCGGCGACAACAGCTGCCAATACGACTCTACGGACATAATTCATGGTGACGATCCACGGTGTTATTAGAAACTGATGTGACCTGCGACCCCTGCGGATAGACCGTCCTTTAACGGGGCGAGTATGCGTTCGAATCCGTGTGTGTAACTATTTTTTAAGTATTAGTGTGTTACACATATATGTATTGTATGTGGGCGGTGCCGCACTGATGCGTCTATTAATTCACATTATCATTGTGCCGTCAATGCAAAACCTGTCGGATGCAGAAGTTTGCACCGGTGGCGGATATCGGACGCAATCAAATCACGCATTTCATGCAAACCCACAACACGGCTGTACCATTGGATACATGCTCTTTTTTGTATTGAATAGTGGCGCCAACCGGTGTGAGGACACCGCATTTCGGGTTGCTAGTCGCAGTAGCGGGCCTCCATGGGTCCGGCATGACGCTGATATTCTTAGGTACTTTCCCGGATAGTACGCACCTGCCTTGAAGTATAAGTCTTGAACTAGAATGGAGTGAATGCATTATTTTCGAGGTGTCGGTATGGATGACTTGTTCAGTTTCGGCGACGAATTCGGGCCGTTTAAGATTATTCATGTGTACGAGCCATCCATTGGGTTGAAGGCGGTGCTGGTGGTGGACAATGTGGCTAAAGGGCCGGCCATCGGTGGCGTACGCATGGCGCCGGATGTCAGTGTGGAGGAATGTATGCGTCTCGCCCGGGCCATGACCTGGAAGAACGCGGCGGCGGGATTGCCGCATGGCGGTGGCAAGGTGGTGCTGTACGGTGACCCCAAGATACCGCGGCCGGAGAAGGAGATCTTGATTCGGGGTTTGGCGCAGGCCCTGCGGAATGAGCAAAGCTATATTTTCGCGCCCGACATGGGTACTGATGAAGAGTGCATGGCCTGGGTGCGCGACGAAATTTCCCGGGTGGTGGCTTTGCCCAGGGAAATCGGCGGCATTCCTCTGGATGAAATTGGCGCCACCGGCTGGGGCTTGAGTCATGTCACCGAAGTCGCTCTGGAATATTGTGATTTTAACCTGGCAAATGCGCGCGTGGTGGTGCAGGGCTTCGGCGCGGTGGGCAAGAACGTGGCAAGGTTTCTCACCGAGAAAGGCGCCCGTTTAATCGCCACCGCCGACAGTGACGGCGCTACTTTCGATCCTGAAGGGCTGGATTTTCAGGAGTTGCTGGCCTGGAAGGAAGCGGGGAATAAAGTCAGTGATTTTGCCGGAGGAGAAAGCCTGGATCGGGATGCTCTGGTGGAAATTGAATGCGATATCTGGATACCCGCCGCCCGCCCCGATGTCATTGATGAACACAATGTGCAACACATGAAAACCCGGCTGGTGATCGAAGGCGCCAATATTCCGATTACCTTGGGCGCGGAAAAGATATTGCACGAGCGCGGTATTTTATGCGTACCGGACTTTATCGCCAACGCCGGAGGCGTGATCTGCGCCGCCATGGAGTACCACGGCGCCAATGAGTCCACGGTCATGGCCACGATCGCCGACAAACTGCGACGCAACACCCGGCGGGTGCTGGAAGCCACCAATACCCAGGGCGTATTGCCACGGGTGGCGGCGGAGCAAATGGCCCAGGAACGGGTGCGCAAGGCGATGGCGATGCGCCGCTTCAGTGTTTTTTCCACGGCGGAAACCTGGGTATAAGGAGTGATGAGTCATGTTCCGCATTCGTTTTCATGGCCGTGGTGGGCAGGGTGTTAAAACCGCGAGCCGCATTCTGGGCACGGCCTTTTTTCTGGAAGGCTACGAAGTGCAGGATGCGCCCCGTTACGGCGCGGAGCGCCGAGGCGCGCCCATTTTTGCTTATGTTCGCGCGGCGCATGAGGTCATCAACGAACGCGGTATTATTCATCAACCGGATCTGGTGGTCGTGGCCGATGACAGCCTGGTATCGATACCCGCTGCCGGCGTATTGCAGGGATTGACCAAGAACAGCGTACTCTTTCTCACCAGTCACGAGAACGCCGACATCTGGCGGCAGCGGTTGCATTTGCACAATCCCGTGATTGTGTTTCCGGAAATCGAAACTTCAGCGGATCCCATGCACGCGAAATATGTAGGCGCCCAGTGCGCCGGGGCTGCCGCGGCGTTGGTGCGGGTGATTCCGCGCGCCGCTCTGGAACGGGCGGTGCTTGCGGAATTATCGTCGCTGGACGCCATCATGGTGGCGGCGAGCCGTGCTAAAGCCTTGGCGGCTTTTGATTGGGTGCATGCCCGGGAGGAGGTGCGTGTGACGCCGGGAACGGCGATCACGGTCGATAACTATCGAACACCGGCGTGGATGGCGTTGCCCTTTGACACCGCTCGGGTGGCAGCGCCAACCATTTTTGCCGCGGCGACCAGCATTCAAACGGCCACGGGATTATGGCGCACCATGCGCCCGGTAATCGACTATGAACGTTGCAAGCAGTGCTGGTGGGTGTGCAGCAGTTTCTGTCCGGACAGCGCGATCAACGTCAGCGACGGTAAGCCGGCGATCGACTACGATCATTGCAAAGGGTGTTTGATCTGCGTCGCCCAGTGCCCGCCCCATGCAATCGAAGCGATCGCCGAAAGTACCGTACAACAACATGTTACGGAGACACTGCCGTGAGCCGCTTACTGCTCACCGGCAATGGCGCCGCAGCGTGGGGCGCGCGCTTGGCGGGTGTGGACTATATACCGGCGTTTCCGATTACCCCGCAAACGGAAATCATCGAGGATATCGCCCGATGGATCGATGGTGGAGAATTCGACGCGCGCATGGTGGTGCTGGAATCGGAGCATTCCATGGTTACCGCCGCCGCTGCCGCTGCGATGACCGGCGTGCGGGTATTCAGCGCCACCTCCAGTCAGGGGTTGTTGTATGCAATGGAAATGCTGTATACGGTTGCCGGTTGGCGCGCGCCCTTCGTGCTGATCAACGTGTCACGGGGTCTGGCATCACCGATTACCTTGGAACCGGATCACAACGATATCATGGCGGCTCGCGACAGTGGTTTTCTGCAAATTCATGCCGCCACCTGTCAGGAAGTTATTGACAGCGTACTCATTGCTTATCGTCTGGCGGAGCACGCGCAAGTACGGTTGCCGGTGATTGTCAACGAGGATGGGTTTTACCTGTCGTTTACCCGGGAACCGGTGGCGTTGCCGTCAGCGGCGCAGGCCCGGGAATTTGTTGGTGAGTTTGATTGGGAAAACATGTACTTCCGGGCGGGGGCGCCGGAAAGCCAGGCAGTGGCGGTATTGGGTGGCGGGCCATATTCCTATTTCCGTTACCAAATGGCGTTGGCGGCACAGCAGGCGCTGCTGGTCTATGACGAGATTGTCGCTGAATTCGCCGCGACCTTTCATCGCGCTTATGATGCGGTGGAAACCTACCGCAGCGCAGACGCCGACTATGTGTTTTTCATGATTGACAGCTTCGCCACCAAGGCCAAAGATGCGGTGGATCGCTTGCGGGAAGCGGGCTGGAACATCGGTCTGGTACGGCCGCGATTGTTGCGGCCGTATCCGGCGGCGGCGTTACGCGCGGCGCTGGTGGGCAAAGCGGGGGTTGCGGTGATTGATCAGAATATTGCGTTTGGCAAAGGCGGGGTGTTGCATACCGAGTTGCTGTCGGCGTTGTATGGGCATAGCGATATGCCGCCGGTGGTGGCCAGTTTTATCGGTGGTTTGGGCGGGCGCGACATCCGTGCCGAGGAGTTCTATGAAATTGCCAAGGTGGTGCGCGCAGCGGTGGTGACCGGAGTCACGCCGCCGCCACGCATGCTGTATACCGAGGATGAATTGCGCGAGGTGCGCAAGTTACAGGCCATCGCCAAAGTGGAGCGTCAGGAGTTGCGCAACCAGCCATGAACGAAACCATTATCAAGCGTTTAAAGGATCTGCCGTCGGCCCATTTGCTGGGCACCGGTACGCCCATGTGCGCCGGTTGCGGGGGACTGCAGGCCTTGCATGAGATTTATGATGTGCTCGGCCCCAATACTGCGTTCACCAACGCCGCCGGCTGTATGACCTTGCTGTCAGTGTATCCGTTTACGCCGTTTCAGGGATCATGGTTGTATACCGCGATGGCATCGGCACCGGCGGGCGCGCAGGGAATTCGCGACGCACTGGATATATTACTGGCCAAAAAGCGTATCACGCCGGCGGAAGACCTGCAGGTGGTGACCTTGACCGGTGACGGCGCCGCCTATGGCATGGGTTTGTCCGCCACCTCGGGCACTATCGATCGTAACCTGGATTATCTCTATATCTGCTATGACAATGAAGGGTATGGCAATACCGGCCAGCAATATTCGCCGGCGACGCCTCATGGCGCGTTGACGTCCACCAGTAAAGGGTCAACGGGGTATCCCGGGGACAAGAAGGATTTGTTCGGATTGTGGGTGGCCAACAAGCCCGTGTATGTGGCGACGGTGATCGGCACGGAGCCGCTGGATCTGGCGAAAAAAGTCCAGCGCGCCAAGGCCCTCAAGGGGCCGCGCTTTATTCTGGCGTTGGCGCCGTGCCCCACCGGTTGGGATTATGATCCGAAGGATTCGGTGGAGATCGGACGCCTGGCGGTGCGCACCGGGGTGTGGCCGTTGAAGGAGTATGTGGATGGCAAGGTGACGCATACCAAAACGCCGCATCCGCGCCTGCCGGTAGAGGAGTATTTGCGTACCCAGGGGCGGTTCCGGCATTTGTTCGCGCCGGTGCGGCAGGAGGCTTTGATTGCGGAGATTCAGGCGCGCGTGGATAGCTATTGGGATGAAATGGAAAGGTGAGTAGCGCGCTTCCGCGTAGGGTGCGTATTACGCACCGGGTTTTTTCGTTGGTACGAAGAGTGGCTTGCCAAATAAAGAACGGTGCGTAATACGCACCCTACGCACCGCTGATGTGGGGCGTGAGAGGATCTAAAAACGCCTCTGCCGCTGCCGCTGCCGTTGACGTGGTAGGGTGCGTATTACGCACCGGCTTTTTATCGTTGGCACGAAGCGTGGCTTGCCAAATAAAGAACGGTGCGTAATACGCACCGGGTTTTTTCGTTGGCACGAAGAGTGGCTTGCCAAATAAAAAACGGTGCGTAATACGCACCCTACGCACCGCTGATGTGGGGCGTGAGAGGATCTAAAAACGCCTCAGCCGCTGCCGTTGACGTGGTAGGGTGCGTATTACGCACCGGCTTTTTATCGTTGGCACGAAGCGTGGCTTACAAAATAAGAAACGGTGCGCAATACGCACCCGATGTGGGTGACAATTAT
>JAHECY010000201.1 GCA_024641505.1 Gammaproteobacteria bacterium | reverse complement strand
GATCAGGCCGGGGTGGGGCAGCTTGAGGGCCAGCGAGGCCCCTGCGGTCAGAGCACTAAACAGCAGTGTCATGGACAACAGGGTGTAGGTATTACGCAGCACCTTGTTGGTGGCGAGTGTGGCCGTTTGGCTACGGGCGGCGGTATTGATGATGGATGTGTTCATGGTAAGTCTCCTGTCAGGTCAGTCAAATCAGTTTGGTTCTTGTTCGGGCAAAACGCCCTCTTGTGGCAGGGCGGTATGCCTTTTGTCGCGTTGGCGCATCAGCCGTCTTCCCACCGTGCGCCCCGCGCGATCAGCGGCCCGGTCAATCGCGGCATACATATCCGCCTCGGTATCTTCGATGACCACATCGGGCAGGTGGGTGAGCCTGACCTGGATGTGGCATTGTTTGTCATCACCGCCGCGCGGCCCATTGATGTCCGACAGGCGGACCTGCACCCGCTGGATGTGTTCATCGCGGCTGCTGAGGGCAAAACCCAGGCGGCGCTTTATGTGTTCGCGCAAGGCCTCGGTGAGGGAAAAACTGCGTGCCTGAATGTCGATTCGCATGATTTGTGCTCCTTTGTGAGAACGGGTATGGACCGAAGGCTAGGGTAGAGGGGTTTCAATGTAAGAAAAAGTCGAATATTATTGATATATAGTTCGTATTTAACGAAGTATTATAAGGTAATGATTAATACCAAGCATTTGCACTATTTCTGGGTGGTGGCCAAGCAGGGCGGTATCGCCCGGGCCAGTGAACGCCTGCACCTGACGCCGCAAACGATCAGCGGGCAACTCACACTGCTGGAAGAGCAACTGGGTGAGGCCCTGTTTAATCGGGTCGGGCGCAACCTGCAACTGACCGATACCGGGCGGCTGGTGCTGAGCTATGCCGAGGAGATCTTTTCCCTCACCGGTGAACTGGAAGAAATGGTGCGCAACCTGCCGGCGGGGCGACCGCTGGTGTTCCGGGTGGGGGTGGCCGATGTGGTGCCCAAATCCATCGCCTATCGTCTGTTGGCGCCGGCCCTGCGATTACCGGATCCGGTGCGGATTGTGTGCCGCGAGGGGGACCTGGATTCCCTGCTGGCCGAGTTGTCCGTACACCGCATCGACCTGGTCATCGCCGACGGCCCTATCCCCGCCCACGTCAATGTGCGGGGTTTCAATCACCCGCTCGGGGATTGTGGTATCAGCTTTTTTGCCGCGCCAAAGCTGGCAGCTCGCTTGTTGGATAACTTTCCCGATAGTCTCAATGGCGAACCGCTGTTGATCCCGGGTGAAATGACCGCAGTGAGGAATCGACTTTTGCAGTGGTTTGGCGGACGTCACCTGCACCCGCGGATCGTCGGTGAGTTTGATGACAGCGCCCTGATGAAGGCTTTTGGTCGGGCCGGGACCGGGGTGTTTATTGCACCGACACCCATCGCCGCTGAGGTCGAGCAACAATACGGGGTGGTGACCATCGGCCAGATCGATGAGATACGCGATCACTTTTATGCGATCTCCGTGGAGCGCAAGATATCCCATCCAGCCGTGGCGCAGATCACCGAAGCGGCGCGGGAATGGCTGGTTGCAACTACAA
Source organism: Gammaproteobacteria bacterium (assembly GCA_024641505.1). GTDB lineage: Bacteria > Pseudomonadota > Gammaproteobacteria > SG8-11 > SG8-11 > UBA6920. Next base: position 1,728 of record JAHECY010000201.1, on the reverse strand, counting down.
CAAGATAGCGTTGATAAAATGGAAAGGACTAGATGATGAGTGAACAAGACAAACCGGTTGGTGATGCGGCAGACAAAGGTGTGTTTCACGCACCATGGGAAAGGACCTTTGACAAATTCCTCACCCCGTTCGAAGAGTTTGTCCATCGCCAGACCACCAGCGGTCTGTTATTGATGGGCACGGCTATCCTGACCATGGTGTTGGCCAACAGTGCCCTGGCAGGTTTCTATCAGCATCTGGTGCATACCCCGATCGGCATTCATATCGGCGACTGGTCATTGCAAAAATCATTACAGCATTGGGTCAATGATGGCCTCATGGCGCTGTTCTTTTTTGTCGTGGGGCTGGAGTTGAAGCGCGAGGCCCTGGTGGGTGAACTGGCGGTGCCGCGTCAGGCGGCCTTACCGATCATCGCCGCCATTGGGGGAATGCTGCTGCCGGCATTGATCTACTACTTTATCAATCCCGATGGCACGGCGGCCCGTGGCTGGGGTATACCCATGGCCACCGATATCGCCTTTGCGATTGGCGCGCTGGTGCTGTTGGCCGGGCGGGTCCCCAAGGCGCTGATTACATTTTTAGTTGCCCTGGCGATCGTCGATGACCTGGGTGCGGTGGTGGTGATTGCGCTTTTCTATACGGAACAATTGGTGTGGCAGGCCTTGTTTGCGGCGGCGGCAATTCTCGCCGTGCTGATCGTCTTTAACCGCGCCGGGATCCGCCAGCCCTTGCCGTACTTTTTACTTGGTGTGTTGTTGTGGCTGGCCCTGCTCAAGTCGGGGGTGCATGCCACCCTCGCCGGGGTGTTGACCGCCTTCACTATTCCGGCCTTGCCAAAATATGATCCTGCGCGGTTTAGCGCACATGTAAAAGGCCTGATGGTCCGATTCGATGCCAGCCATCAGCCGGGTAAGAACATCATGACCAATGATGAACTGCGTGCCGTGGTGCAGACGCTGGAGAACGGCGTACACAAGGTGGAGACGCCCCTGCAACGACTGGAGCACGGTATGCACATGCCGGTGGCCTTTCTGGTGATCCCGATCTTTGCCTTCATGAATGCCGGTATCCCCATCGAGCTTGCCAGCCTGGCTGCAACCTTGACGCACCCCGTCACGCTTGGCGTTATGCTGGGACTGGTACTCGGTAAATGTCTCGGCATTGCCGGGGCGTGTTGGTTGGCACTCAGGTTGGGCATCGCCCAGCTTCCGGCGCAAACACGGTTTAGTCAGATCGCCGGTGTGGCCCTGCTGGCCGGTATCGGTTTTACCATGGCTATTTTTATCGCCGAGCTGGGTTTTGCTGGTCAGGCAGAAAATCTGCTAATGGCCAAAACCGGAGTGTTGCTTGCATCGCTGCTGGCGGGTATCGGTGGGTTTATCTGGTTGTGGTTAGTGAGCGATAAAACTAAAGGGCAGCTCTAGAAATTCAATCACGGCAATGATGGCAAGGTGAAAAGCGGTGAAAAAGCGCACCCGTATTTCGTTGCACTGCATACGGGCTACCTGTTTGTTTAATCCAATAGAAGTGCACCCGTAGCCCGGATGGAATGAAATGCAATCCGGGGGATGTGTGCGGTAAGGCCCCGTATTTCGTTGCACTGCATACGGGCTACCTGTTTGTTTAATCCAATAGAAGTGCAGTCGTAGCCTGGATGGAATGAAATGCAATCCGGGGGCAGTGCGGCAACCCCCCGTATTGCATTTCATTCCATCCAGGCTACGACTG
>JAHECY010000200.1 GCA_024641505.1 Gammaproteobacteria bacterium | reverse complement strand
AACCCGCCCGATTCGCTTATTCAGAACAACCATGACCATTGCCAGCATAGTTTTCACAGCGCTCTTTTATCTGGTTGCCGCATTGCTGGTCGGCGGGCTTGCTTACCGTATCAGGGACTATGCCCGCACACCGGCGCCGTTGAAAATACCGACGACCCCGGCGCCATCCACCAATGGAGGGGTAGTTTTGCGCATGGCCCGCGAAGTCTTGTTCTTCGAAAGCCTGTTCAAATCCAATCTGTGGACATGGGGCTTCGGTTGGCTTTTTCACATGGGCATGGCGCTGGTACTCATGCGCCACTTGCGCTACTTCACCGATCCAGTCTGGTCGTGGGTAGCCTTTATTCAGCCGTTCGGCGTTTATGCCGGACTGGTCATGGCAATCGGCCTTGCAGGACTGTGGGCACGGCGCTTTTTTGTCGAGCGTGTGCGTTACATCTCGACGCCGTCTGATCATCTGATGCTTGCATTACTGATCACCATTGGTCTCTCGGGTCTGGTCATGAAGTTCATCGCTCACACCGATGTAATCGGGGTCAAGAACTTCTTCATCGGCCTCATGCATTTCAATGCACAGCCATTGCCTGCGGACTGGATACTCTATCTGCACCTGCTCATGGTTGCGCTGCTGATGCTGATTTTCCCGTTCAGCAAATTGCTGCACGCACCCGGAATATTTTTCTCGCCCACGCGCAACCAGACCGATAACCCGCGCGACAAGCGCCACCTTGCAGCATGGGCGGCCAAACTGGAATCGGGTAAATAATTATGGCGACAGAAATTACAGCACCGGCATATCGCGTCATTCCCATCATCCCTGCCCTGAAGCCGGGAGCAATGGAAGGTTTGAAACCTTTCGTTGCCAACGAAAAAATGCAGGAAGCGCTCGGCTTCCCCGGAAAACTGGTAGATGACTGGCATGACCGCACCATCGCCAAAATGGGCGAAATGCTCGGCAAATACCGCTCGTTCAAGGTGTTCATGGATGCCTGCGTCCATTGCGGCGCCTGTTCCGACAAGTGCCATTATTTCATCGGCACCGGTGATCCGAAAAACATGCCGGTGGCCAGGCAGGATCTGATACGCAGCGTTTACCGCCGCTATTTCACGCTGCCGGGCAAGTTTTTCCCGAAACTGGTCGGCGCGCGTGACCTGACGCGTGAAGTGCTGGATGAGTGGTACAGCTATTTCCATCAATGCTCTGAATGCCGCCGCTGCTCGGTCTTCTGCCCGTACGGCATAGACACCGCCGAAGTAACCATGGCTGCCAGAGATATCCTGGACAGCGTCGGCTACGGCATGAAATATTCCAACGAGATCATCGGCAAGGTACACAAGATCGGCAACAATCTCGGCCTGCCCGGTCCTGCACTTACTGACACGCTGGAAGGACTGGAAGAAGACGTCAAGGAAGACACCGGAATTGACATCCGCTTCCCGCTCGATGTCAAAGGTGCTGAAGTGCTGCTAATCACCCCTTCCGCCGACTTCTTCGCCGAACCGCATATAGACAGTCTGGTGGGCTACGCCAAAGTATTTCATGCCGCAGGCATCAGCTGGACGCTGTCATCCATGGCGTCAGAGGCCGGCAATTTCGGCATATTCATCGGCAACTATGAACAGCTGCGGAAAATCGCGCTGCGCATACGCGAAGTCGCGCTGGAACTGGGCGTCAAACGGATTGTAGTGGGCGAATGCGGCCATGCATGGCGGGTTGCTTACAGCTTCTGGAACACACTGACCGGAGTGGGCGCAGGTGCAAATGACCCGTTTGCGATTGAATTGCAGAGCCAGCTCGATCATCGCTACAAGCAGCCCATGCATATCTGCGAACTGACATGGGATCTGATTGAACGCAAGGTCATTACGCTCGATCCCGAAGCCAACGACAAGCACATCATCACCTTCCATGATTCATGCAATGTGGCGCGCGGTTCCGGCATGGGTGATTATCCCGGCGGACAATTTGAAATTCCGCGCAATATCATCAAGGCGGCTGCCAATAAATTTTACGACATGTCTGACGCTACCACGCTCGAGAAAACTTTCTGCTGCGGTGGCGGCGGCGGCCTGCTGACCGACGACCTGATGGAACTGCGCGTCAAAGGCGCATTGCCACGCATGGAAGCATTGCACGAGGTGGTTGAAACGCACGGCGTCAACTTCCTTGCATGCATCTGTGCGATATGCAAAACACAATTTACCAAGGTGCTGCCTTATTACGGCTACAACAGAAACATGGTGGGCGGCGTGCATCAGCTGGTCAGCAATGCAATCAGGCTTGGCGACAAATAAAAGACTCAAACACTTTCAGGAGATAGACGATGTCAACACTTACTGGGGAAACAAAACTCAATTTCCGGCGTTTCAAGGACGGCGACAACAAGAGCCGCGCCCTGCGCGACCAGATTTTTGATGCCGACCACTCGTACAAGTGCCCAACCTACATCCAGTCCACACCTCCCTGCCAGGGCAGCTGTCCTGCCGGTGAAGATATCCGCGGATATCTGTCCATCACACGCGGCACAGAAAAACCGCCCGCAGGCGCCGATGGCAAGCCCATGCCATGGCAGGAATATGCCTGGCGCCGACTGACGGAAGCCAACCCTTTCCCTTCGGTGATGGGGCGCGTATGTCCTGCCCCGTGTGAAACCGGCTGCAACCGCAACGAGGTCGAAGATCACGTAGGCATCAACTCGGTCGAGCATTTCCTGGGCGAATATGCGATCGCCAACAACCTGAAATACAACAAGCCGCAAAAAACCAGCGGCAAGAAAGTAGCTATTCTGGGCGGCGGCCCCGGCGGTCTTTCCTGCGCATATCAACTGGCGCTCAAGGGTCATGAAGTCACGATTTTCGATGATCATGAGTTGCTGGGCGGAATGATGCGCTACGGCATTCCCGGCTTCCGTACACCACGCGACGTACTGGATGCTGAGATTCAGCGCATCCTGGACCTGGGTGTCAAAACCCGGATGAAATGCTGCGTGGGCAAAGACATCACACTGGAACAGATACGCAAGGATTTCGATGCGGTATTCCTCGGCCTGGGTGCACAGGCAGGACGTGCACTGCCCATCCCGGATACTGATGCACCTAACGTTGTGACCGCGATGTCATTCCTGAGCGCATTCAACCAGGGCCGCTTGCAGCATGTCGGCAAGCGCGTGGTTGTGGTTGGCGGCGGCGATACTTCCATTGACGTTGCAACAGTCGCACGACGCCTCGGGCACATCGAGAATGCCAAGCCCACCGATCTGGAACGCGCCATTGCCGGCCAGATGGCGCATGATGTCGCAG
>JAHECY010000021.1:40604-47511 GCA_024641505.1 Gammaproteobacteria bacterium | reverse complement strand
ATTTCCCGCATTATATTTTTTATTCTCATCTACTTATCATTGTCAGCATGTAACTTGCAAAATCTTGACTCACTCAATGCAACAACGCTAAGCGGCAGTGTTGGCGACGGTCCAATAACTAACGCCAGAATTGTCGTAACTGACAGCCGCGGAATTGTGATCGGCGAGACTATAAGTGACAGTACGGCCAACTACACCGTTAGCATCGACAACGGCAGCAAATATCCCTTATTAATAACGGCAACAGGGGGTACAGATCTGGTAACGGGCGCAGAACCTGATTTCACACTACTCTCAGTTGCTACCGATTCCAAGAAAACAACTGGTAACATAAATCCGTTTTCCACGCTCATCGTAAAAACCGCGCAAGCAATGCCAGGTTGATTGAATGCAGTCAATCTGCAAACCGCAGCAGATCAGATAGTCAGCCACCTGAATTTCGGTCTGGATACGTCTTTGGTTCCCAGCCCAATCACCAGCACCATAAACAACGACAGCGCGGCTTCCATAATCAAGGCCAGCGAAGCAATAGGTGAGGTAATTCGCCGAACCCATTTCGCTTTGCTTGTTTCCGGTGCTGAAATAACCAAAGATGATATAATTGCATCTATTGCCACAGACATGACTGATGGGGTATTAGATGGTCGGGGTGGAAATGCAAAACCGTTAATTGCTGCTACAGCAAATGTAGTTTCTGCACAAGTACTCGCCGAGATGTTATCAAACCATTTGAATGTTGGCGGGATAGATGCCACGAATTTGATGGACACTGCCATAAGTCTGAGCATGCCGACCGCTACCATGAAAACCAATGACGTTACCGTGACCGGACAGGCCATCACACAAGCCCGCATCGTAACAGCGGCGGTACGTGAATTTATGGACAGTGACAACCTGATCCGTGTGGGTTTAATTCTTGCGAGTTTGTCAGCGGGTAGCACGGCAACAGAGATTCAGGCCGTGCTGCCAGTGGACTCCAGCGTATTTTTTCAGGACATCGTAACCCTGATATCTCTGGCATCTGACGAGCAACTGGAGCTGGTAAACGCATCGGTGAGAATCGCTAACATGGGGCTATATTCACCGCCTCAAGGCGTTGATTCTTCACCCATACCCGCACCTGAGACTATTCCTGCTCCAGAAACAAGTCCCGTCGCACCCTCACCAGTACCCGTACCGCAACCCACGGGTAACGCGCCCAGCTTCGCCTTTTCTGTTACGGAATATTCAGTCATAGAGAGCGATGGTAGCGTCAAAATAACGATAGATAGAATCGGGTCTAGCAACGGTGAAGTAAGCGTTCAATGGCGCACGCTGTCACAAACGGCGACTCCTGCACAGGATTATGGAAATTTCAGCTGGTCGACATTGACATTCGGCAACGGTGAAACCAGCATAACTGCAACAATATCGATAGTCGCAGACACCCTAGTCGAAGGTAATGAAACATTCAGCATTTTACTGGGAAATCCCGGCGCTAATTCTTCATTAGGATCACCTGCTGAAGCACTTGTAACAATCATCGATGACGATACCGGTGCAACCAGCAATAATGCGCCTGTCATTAGTTTACAAGGCCCCAACCCACTCATTCTAAATATTGGCGATGTGTACATTGAGCCTGGCGCAACCGCCATCGACGATTTTGACGGCAACATAAGTTCATCAATCGTCATAGACAGTAACTCCGTCATTAGTTCGACGGCAGGTACCTACGTCGTATCGTATAATGTAATCGATTCAAGCGGTATTTCCGCTAACGCCCTATTCCGAACGGTAACTGTTGTTGATCCAACCAACAACCGCCCATGGGAAGATATTCTGGCGAGAATCGACGGATTCGGTCGGAAAACAACCGGCGGAAAAGGTGGAGAACTGTGTTCAGTCTCCAACTTAAATGACTCAGGCAGCGGCAGTTTGCGGGCATGCGCAGAAAGAACGGCAAGCAAATGGATACGTTTTACCGTTGACGGCACTATCAATCTGGCGTCCCCGTTATTCTTGAACTCCAATACTACCGTCGACGGTAGCGGCCGAAGCATTACCATTTCCGGCTACGGATTCAGGCTTCATGGTATCAATAATGTAATCGTCCACAATCTTGACTTTAAAGGTGGCGTCGGGGCGATCGGAGACAACACCCTGAACAATGATGCAATTCAGATTTGGCGCGGTTCAACTAACATTTGGATCGATCATGTTTCCCTGTCAAGCTGGCCCGATGAATTGATGGGTATCAGCCACGCGTCAACTGACATTACATTATCATGGAATCGTTTCTACCATGAGGGGAGTGGCCGTGGATATGGCATCCTGATTGGCAGCGCGCCAAATCAAACCGGCGATGTAAATATCCGGGTAACCATGCATCACAACTCGTTCGAAAAGCTGAGCCAGCGTGTACCACGCATACGCTTTGCAAAGGTACACTCCTACAACAACTACTTCTATGATTGGGACTCTTACGCGAGCTGGGCCAGCCAAAATAGCCAATTATTGTCGCAAAGCAATATTTTCGAGGCGATCCGAGACCGCGACGCCATCAAGACCGCCCCTGCGGGCAGCGATCCATCATCTGGCGAGGCTAAAGATGAAAATAGCTGGTTATTGGGTGGAGCGGTAATCTTAGACCGAAACCCTCAGAATGTTTTTAATGCCGGCACATACTATTCTTACCTTGTAGAAACAGCCGATGCGGCGTTACGAACCAGCATCAAAAATGGCGTGGGTCCCCACTAACCGAATCTTCGCAACTTCACCAATTCGATCTCGATCCAACCTGACTACTGGTTTCATTTTTTCAGTAGTCAGGCTGCGATCGAGTTTACGTTGTTCGACCGAAATACTCTGAGTCCTGCTGCATCCCCCCAAAATAGAGAGATCTCGACTTGCGCCTGCAGCCGATAACTGATATGGAATCGCACGCGCCGCGACCACAGAAGTGGCTCACTGGACGACACATTACTTAACATGCATGTATCGATATCCATGCCCATAGTATTTTCCATAGCCATATCGGCTACTCGCTATCTTGACCCCGTTATAGACAGCACCCCGTAGATTTACATTGGCCTGCCTTAAACGCTTGATACTTTGCTCGATTTCCCTGAGAGGACTATGACCGTCCTTTATCACCAGCAAAGTAGCGCCGGCAAGTCGCCCGATAATCGCGGCGTCGGTTACCGCCAGGACCGGCGGTGAATCAACAATGACGTGATCATATACCATCGCCGCCGCATCGAGGAGCGCGGCAAATCTGTCATGCAAAAGAAGTTCCGAAGGATTTGGCGGAATTGTGCCCGCGGTTAGAATATCAAGATTGTCTATCAACGAAAATTTGGCAATGGCATCAATCTCAACACCAAGATCCCTGCTCCCGGCGATAATTTCAGAAAGTCCACCATCTCTGGTGGTTCCGAATATTTCATAAATTCGACCTTTACGCATATCGGCATCGATCAGTAAAACCTTCTTTCCTGCGCTGGCCAACACCGTACTCAAATTCACACTGATGAATGATTTACCCGCCCCTGGACCGGGACTGGTAATTGATATTACATTGTTTTTCGCGTTTAATTGCGCGAAATAAAGCGAGGTGCGCAAACTACGCAAGCTTTCAATTGCCATATCAGTAGATTCCACTGTCGCTAGAATCGTTGCAGGGGGTGACGCATTCGAGCCTCGTTTGTCAATTTCCTGCTGCTTCTTGCTCAAAGGTATGGTCGCATATATAGGTAACCCAAGTTTTTTCTCAATAACGCTGGGATCTTCAACCACGCCCTGCATACTCTTCCGTAAAAAAGCAACGCCAAGACCGCAAACAATACCAAGTACTGTATTCAGCGCAACGGTTAATCCTTTGTTTGGCTTCACAGGCTTGATGGGTTTTACCGCATAGTCGACGATGCGTACGTTGGCAACCGCCCCCGCTTTAACTACCTTCAGCTCCTGGGCGCTATTCATCAACGTGGTATAAAGCGCCGAATTAACCTCCATATCGCGCGTCAATCGAAGAATCTCCTGTTGCGTTCCTGGCAACCCCTGTACCTTTGTATCTACTTTTGTGTTTTCATCGTTTAATGTCTCGATTTGCGCATCGAGCGCGGCGATCCGAGGATGCTGCGGGGTAAAACGACGAATCAGGTCGGCGCGCTCCCGACGTAACTGCGTCAGCTGGGCATCGATGGCGACCATTTTCTCAAGCGTCACCTGGGTTTCCTTGGGAAGGTCCACCGATCCTTTTTTCAAGCGATATTTATTGAGCGCCGCCTCTGCGTTTTCCATTTTCTCCTTTAAAACCGGGAGTTGTTTTTCAAGAAAAGAAAGCGTTTTTTGCGCTTCCGCTGACTTTCGCTCAACACTTTGCCGCAGGTAGATATTGGCAATTTCATTCAATATGTTAGTCACTAGAATACTGTCTTCACCTTCAAGACTTAGCCGCAAAATTCCAGATTGTTTTCCTAACTCAGTGACCTGCAGAGATTCCTTCAAGCCGTCAATGGCTTCCAAACGGGCCAGCTTCCTTAATTCGAATCGCGTACCGGGCTTGCAGCGCAATTCAGAAATAAACAAACTCAGCTTGGCATTGCCGAGGCTGGCAGTTATCGGATTACCCATCACCCCTGCGGTAATAAATCGATCTTCCGGTCCATATAGCTCAAAGTGATCATCCCCTTTTGCCACGACAGTGAATGTCTTGCCTTCAAATTCCGCAGGCACGTCGAACCGCGCGACATGTATACTTTCGCCGCTCCACGCGTGGTTGTTGGCAGCGTCCTCGGAATTCTCCACAGTAGCCTTCGCTGTGGTGGTGGAACCGGCAAATAAACCACCGAATATTGGGAAATAGCTCGGTTGCGCGACTATATCCAGCTTCAGGTTATCTACAGCCGAACCGAGGACCATGCGTGATTTAAGAATTTCAAATTCCGCGGTCACAGGTGCGACATCTTGAAAGAAAGTCGACAAATCAGTCAGTGCGCCAACTCCTTTTACCTTGTCCTCCAACTGCAGCAAAACATCCGCACGATACACTGGTGGCACCAGAAATATATAAAAGCCACCCGACAGCAGAAACAGAAAAAGTGTACCCAGAATGAGGCGCCACGAATCCAAAATCGTAACCACCAAATCAGCGAGTTGAATATTCCCGAATTCGGTTCCCGATTCGCTGGTTGGTACCATCATAGCGGTTTTATCCGTCTGCCTGAATTCTCCGCTTAGCGAATGAATAGTCATTTTTGTCAGGCCTCCAAACTGTTATTGTACTAATCCTATATCAGTTTCAGAGATCGCATCACGGGATGGTAGCGCTCAGCACTTCAAGATTTCCGTGGGTCACAGCATGCCGAAAATAAGAAAGCGATCGCCTGCGTGCTCTGCGATATATCGAAATCGTCTGTAATAGCATTTGCGCCACCATTACCATCAAACGACGACTTTGAAATCAGCATAGCACCAATAAACTATGATTTAAAAAGCAATATTACGGATATTATTTGCGGGAAAATCAGTTCACACCCTGAATCATCGTGGGTTCTTGAACTTTATTACGCCATAAATATTGGAATCCTGGGATAGCACGGAGGTGCGAAGATGTTCAAAATACATGACATCGATACTGTGGTAATACTAGACGACGGCCCCATAACGGTCCGCCAAAATGCACTTGAATGGCAGCCCCAAACCACTATTAAACTGAAGTTTTTCTGCCCAACACGCCGGTACCTTCAATGGCCACCGACGGACCTGCGTGGCAACACCTACCCAGGGAAATACCGGCCCGAACAGACGCGACATACCGCCATAGCCTCGCCCGCGTTCGTTAAACTGCACCGCGATTCTCACCATAATCTCGTAGTTAAGCGACTCGCGTCAAATCTCGTCCAATGCATAACAAACGTTTCGCCACTGCTTTAAATTTTTTAGTCCAATAGCCTGGAGCAAGATAAACCCATGCTTTTGAGTGCCACAGCCCGGCACGAGCACTGGGAAAATCCTCCAGTAATTTGATCGCCAGCAATACTTTTTTGTAGATATCACCCGGAGCGGCAAGCCATGGATGAAAGACGTATGCATCAGGGCGCACCCCCCCACGGGCAACGAAATCATAGCTGAGCGTGGAAACATTTAAATCGTACTGTTTTACATGTATTGACGCGCCAGCGTTACCAAGCTCTCGCCATTTGTCGCCCGCTTCCAATATCATGTAGTTTAAAGCTCTCTGGTCATCCATGACGATGCGAGTTCTCGCCAGATAGCGATCAACGAATCGACATGTCCGTGCGTTGCTGCGCATCAGATAGAATCCACAACACATGGTGAAACCCCAAGCTTTCCCGGCTTCCACGGGTATACCATTGTCCCGGGAAATTACCAGGTCGTTGTTGCTTTCCTGCAAAACTGACATCGCATTTTTCAACCAGAAAGCATCTATGTCAGTATGTATAACGTTAATCCCCGCCTTGATGAGGGTGTGCACCACTTCAACGCGCATCACCCACAACTCCCCCCGTTTGAATTCTGTTTTATTGAACGGGAGATAACATGCATTGATATTGTTAGCATCAAGGTAGTCATAGCTTTTTTGATCCGTTGCAAATATAAGATAGTTGGTCAATCCATATCTGCGAAACAAGCGATACCACATCTTGAATATCGGAATATACAAGTCATTCACGAACGCAATGATTATGGTGTCGTACCGTACCAATCCCGCTGCCCGCTGTAGATAGTCCATGTGTAATTCCCCATGATCAGTTGAGCGGAGGCCTCAGAATCCCGGAGTTACAACAAATTACACAATCACCCTTAGCACCCTGATACAAAAATAAAATGGAAATATCGTCCGCAAGATCTCCATCAGGCACAGGCAATTCCCAATTCCCAATTCCCAATTCCCAATTCC